>CAJXLO010000025.1 GCA_913056525.1 uncultured Psychroflexus sp. | reverse complement strand
GATAGAAGACAAAGTCTGGCTTAACCTTACTTATCAAAGTCGGTACATGTTCTTTGAGCATTTTAAGATAATCCTCATCCGAGGTGTTGTCCGGCAAGGCGATGTCCAGGTCTGACCTTTCCTTTTTAAACGGATAATTGCTTTTTCCATGTACTGAGAACGTAAATACGCGTTCATCGTCCCGAAATATTTGCGCCGTTCCGTTGCCTTGATGAACGTCCAGGTCGATTATCAGTATCTTCGATGCTTTTTTGTTCATCAATAAGTAATTTGCACCTATCGCCTGATCGTTAAGCATACAAAAGGCCTCACCACGATGGGAATAAGCATGATGTGTTCCCCCGGCGATGTTCATGGCAAGCCCATTTTCAAGAGCCAGGTCACAAGCCTGAATCGTACCATTGGTGATGGTTCGCTCGCGGTCCACCAGGGCTTTTGATAACGGAAAGCCTATCTTTCTAGCTTCATGACCGTGAATGTCCAGATGATAAAGTCGGTCTACGTAAGTATTCTCGTGCGTTGATCGGATATAGGTCTCATCTGCTGAGGCTATCACAGGTTGAAAAAAATTATCCGCCTCACAAGTTCCCTCATGGAGTAGTTGTCTTGGCAATAGGTCATACTTATCCATTGGAAACTTATGACCTTCAGGTAAAGGGTGCTTATAAATTGGATGAAATGCTATTTTGAGCAATACAATTGTTTGTCTTCAAATTAATGATGATCCGTTTCAGCTTTGTGCTATTTTATAAAATTATTAACCCGATTTCATTCGTTGTACATCTCTAGGATGGATCTATATCAAGCTCCATTTTTCTAGAACGGATATTATGGAAAGCACCATTTATTATTCAAATAATCGTATTTTTGAGGTAGTTGAATAGAAGTATGCTCGATCAAAAATTACAACTTAAGCTCTCGCAAAAGCTATCACCACAACAGATACAGTTGATGAAGATGATCCAACTGCCAACGGTAGCCTTTGAACAGCGTGTGCAGCAGGAAATAGAAGAAAATCCCGCGCTTGAACCCGGAAAGGAAAGCGACGAGGAAGAGTTCAAGCAATCCGATACTGACGAACAGGAAGATGAGCAGCGTGAAGATGAGGTCATTGAAACTGAATTTGATGTAGATGATTATCTGAGCGATGATGATATTCCCAGTTATAGGACGCAGAGCAGTAATCAAAGTCCGGATGATGACGAGAAGAGCATTCCTTATGCATCTGGTAAGTCCTTTGCACAGTATCTGAATGAACAATTAGGAACCTATCGGCTAGATGAAAAGCAATCCGAGGTCGCTGAGTTCATTATCGGCAGCCTGGACGAAAGCGGTTATATGCGTAGGCCTATTCCTGATATTGTAGATGACCTGGCTTTTACAAGAAACCTGATGGTAAGTGAAGATGAAGTATTGCAAGTGTTGGAGCTCGTTCAGCGATTAGATCCGCCAGGAGTAGCTGCCAGAGACCTGCAAGAATGCCTAAAGATACAGTTAGATAGAAAGGAAGACCATCGTTCATCATTAGCTTACAAGATCATCGACCGCGGTTTTAAGGAGTTCAGCAAAAAGCATTATGAGAAGCTATGTGATAGGTTCGATATCACGGAACAGCAGCTCAAAGAAGCCATTGAATTGATAGAACATCTCAATCCTAAGCCAGGTGCTTCCTTCGATTCTGATCTACAAAGCGTAGAACAGGTCATTCCTGACTTTACCATCACTATTAAGAACGGCGAACTAGAACTCCAGCTCAATTCCAGGAATGCGCCCAGCTTGCACATTTCAAAGGATTATAATGAAATGCTGAAAGGATATAAGGAAAGCAAGAACCAGACCAGGGACCAAAAAAAGGCGGTTTATTTCATCAAGCAAAAGCTAGATTCAGCAAAATGGTTCATCGATGCGATAAAACAACGTCAAAACACACTTTATATGACCATGAAGACCATCATGGAAAAACAGCGCGAGTATTTCCTGACCGGAGATGAGCGCAACCTGAAACCTATGATCCTCAAGGATGTTGCAGAAGAGATCGATCTGGACATCAGCACGGTCTCTCGCGTGGCTAATAGTAAGTACGTAGATACTCCTTATGGAACGATGCTGATCAAAGAATTTTTCTCTGAATCGATGAAGAATGAAAAAGGAGAAGATGTCTCTACCCGAGAGATCAAGAAAATCCTCCACGAGATCATCGATAATGAAGATAAGAAAGATCCTTACACGGATGCGGCCCTGGTTAAGGAACTCAAAGCAAAAGGTTACCCTATTGCCAGAAGAACCGTGGCCAAGTACAGGGAACAATTAGACTTGCCGGTCGCCCGATTAAGAAAGGAACTAAGCTGATGATCAAGCTGGCCAACTATCTTTTTCATCCCTTGTGGATTCCATCCTTTGGGACATTTTATTTTTTTCTGCGATCGCCTTCGTATTACGAGCCACAGATCATAGGAGCAAAGGTGCTAGCTGTAAGCGTGTTGACCTTCTTCTTGCCAGCGGTCATCTTGTTTATTTTGCGTTATTTGAGACACATTCAAAGTTATGAGCTTAAGGATGTTCGTGAACGTAAGCTACCACTACTCTTATTTACTGTCATCGCAGCTTTCATCTTACGCTATGTGTTCAGTTATGCTGATTTTCCTGTTATGAACCTTTTCTTCATGGGAATTTTTATTTCGGGCATCATCATGACCCTGGCAGCGCTTACTGGTTATAAGGTTAGTTTACATACCGCCGGTATTAGCGGGTTATTGGTCTTTGTTTGCCTATTGAGCTATTATTTCCTTATTCCTGGAATAGCCTGGATCGCTTTTCTTTTCTTTGCTTTAGGTTGGACGTTTTCCGCCAGATTGGTCAGTAAGGCGCATAATGTCATAGAATTGACCTTTGGGGTTATCATTGGTGGTATTCCCCAGCTTTTGATCTTCTTTTGGGGTTATAATATGTAGAATATCAATCCTGCTTTTATGGGTTGGATCCCAACCGCTGTGGACGTTTCATCAAGGGCAACATCAGAAAAAAGGCTGTTCAAGCTGTAGTCTAAATAAAAGTTCACCTTACTGTAGCCGCCTGAAAGCGTCAGCGAATATCGCCATCGTTCTAATCCTTCCGGGTCTTTCACTTCTAAGTTCTCATCCCTGCCTTCAAACCTGGATTTAAAATAGAACATATAACCCAGCTTAAACCCCAAATAGACTCTCCAGAAATTGTTCCTTTGCCGGGTGGAAGTCCGCCATCTTAGTTCAAATGGTATTTCAGCGATGTAAGTAGAAAAGCGGTTCGAATCGAAATCTTCGTCCTCCAATGGAGTAAAGCTCGTATCCTGTCCGCTGTCATCGATCTTCATATTTTGGTTATAGGTGTTGAAGCTCAAGCCACCGCCCATAGCCAGGGCAACATTCCGCCTCTGATTGATAGGCATATCCCTTAAGAATCCAAAGCGCGCACTTCCTGAAAATCCGGACTGGTCTACATTAGCTGGTAGGTCAGACATGAAATTGACCGCTAGGCCCGCGTAGAATTGATCTTCTCTATACCTGGGATCATCCGGCAAGCTATCTGAAGTTCGTGGTTGTCCTGATCCATTTATCGGCAAGAGGAATAATGAGCAAAATGCGAAAAAGAGGCAGTATCTTTTCATGAGAACGAATATAGTAGAATAATGATACTATTGCAAAATAGTTCAGATGAGTGATTTTTTTAACAAAGTATGGCTAACACAACACAGGAGGTAAACCGTAGCTATTAAGAAGCATGCAAGGAGCTAAATGATTCCCTTATATCAGGAATACTCAATCCGCTGTATGTTATCATTTATGGAAAACATCCACCTTAGAAAGCTAAAAATTGCTTACTTTGTATAAAAGGTTCGGTATGAAATCTAAATTACCTCACGTTGGGACGACGATATTCACCAGGATGAGTGCGCTTGCTCATCAGCACGATGCGATCAATCTTTCCCAGGGATTTCCAAACTTCCCGGCAGATAAAAAATTGACAGCTCTGGCGGCCCAAGCTTTGCGCGATGATCATAATCAATATGCACCCTTAGGAGGGAAGTTCTCCCTTCGCAAGATATTATCGGAAAAGGTAGCCCGACTTTATGACCGCAATATCGATCCAGAGACGGATATCACACTGACCGCCGGTGCTACGCAAGCGGTCTTTACGGCTGTTGCTACGATGGTCCATCCAGGTGACGAGGTGATCATGTTCAAACCTGCTTATGATTGCTATGAACCGGCCATTGACCTGAATCGTGGTATTACAAGGGTCTTTCAAATGAAACCGCCGCAATATGCAATAGACTGGAATGCTGTGGAAGACCTGATCAGTGAGAAAACAAAACTTATTGTGCTGAACTCACCGCATAATCCTACGGGAAAGCTATTACATCAGGCAGATATTGATGCTTTGATACAATTAGTAGATAAATATCCACAGTTGTACATCCTGAGTGACGAGGTCTATGAACACATGACCTTTGATGAAAGACCGCATTTGAGCGTATTACAGTTCCCAAAACTAGCCGCACGTTCAATGGCCTGTTTTTCATTTGGTAAGACCTTTCATGTCACGGGATGGAAGCTGGGCTACATCATCGCGCCTGAAGCCTTAATGAACGAGTTCAGGAAAGTACACCAGTACAATGTTTTTTGTGTGAACCATCCGTTCCAGGTTGCCCTGGCCGAATATCTTAAAGATGCGGACAATTATTTGAACTTGCCTGCTTTTTATCAAAAAAAGCGAGACCATTTCTTGTCCATCACTTCTAGATCTAGATTGAAGATGTTACCCTCAGAAGGCAGCTATTTCCAGCTTGCTGATTATTCAGAGATATCAAATGAAAAAGATGACGCCTTCACTCTTCGTCTGATCAGGGAAAAGGGGCTTGCTTTGATTCCCGTATCGGGATTTAATCAAAATGCAGAACAACATCATAATGTAAGAATCTGTTTTGCCAAAACGGATGAGACCCTGGAAGCGGCCGCAGAGATCATCAATCGGCTTTGATCTTGTCCTTAAAACCCTTGAGCATGGCTTCCGTAATATCTTCCAGTTGATATCGATGTTGCCAATTCCAATCTTGATAAGCCATGGAATCATCAATGCTGGAAGGCCAGGAGCTTGCTATTTTCTGTCTGAAATCGGCCTTATAGTTTACTTCTAATCCTTGATGTGCCCGAATGGAACCTGCGATGCTTCCCGGCGACAAGCTGATGCCTCCCAAATTATAGGAAGAACGTACGCTTAGTTGATCCGGGTCAGCCCGCATGATGTTTATCGTGGCTTCTATGGCGTCGTTCATGTACATCATGGGCAAAAAGGTGTCTTTTTCTATGAAAGACGTATAAGGTTTTCTCTTTACCGCATGTTCATAGAGTTCTATGGAGAAATCTGTTGTACCACCACCTGGTGCTGTCTTGTAACTGATCAGCCCTGGATAACGAATGCTTCTGACATCCACGTTATATCGGTGATGGTAGTATTCACACCATCGTTCGCCGGTCAATTTACTAATACCATAGACGGATGATGGGTCCATAATGGTGTGTTGAGGAGTGTTCTTCCTAGGCGTATTCGGCCCGAAAACGGCAATGCTGGAAGGCCAGAATACCTTATTGATCTTTTTTTCCCTGGCCAGGTTCAGTACATTGAACAAGGTGTCCATGTTGAGGTTCCAGGCTCTCATGGGAAAAGTTTCCGCCGTTCCGCTCAACATGGCGGCCATCAGGTAGATCTCATCTATGCCATAATGATAGACCACTTCTTCCAGTTGATCGATATCCGTAGCGTCAAGGATCTCAAAAGGACCGCCTTGCATGACCTCATCATCAGCTTCCCGGATGTCGCTCGCAACGATCTCACCTTCATCCTTTTCTGCCCTAAGACGCTGACAAAGTTCACTTCCTATTTGGCCACTTGCGCCGATTATCAATATATTTGAATACATTTGTTTTTTAATTTGCTAACAAAAAAAGCATTCTTTTACGAATATAAAAACAAAACCTACCTATTTAACGTCAGGATCGATAAATGATGAAAATAATAAATGGAAATCCTTTAAATCTAAAATTATTACTGCTAACCTGGGTATTCCTGCTTGGGGCTTGTCAGGAGGATAATCAGGAAAGCAGAAAGGAGACCACGGACACGAAGAACATAGACAGCTTATATCAACTTGAAGTTGATCTGAAAGAAGTGGAGCTGAATGATGAAGCTACACAGGTTGCGCTAGAATGGGATCACTATATGTCAACCCAAACCGAGCTGGAACAATGGAAGGACTACAGTTTTAGCGAGGTCTTGAGCACAGCGGAGAACCTAAGGTCTGTTACGGATTCCCTTAGGATGAAGGTTCCAAAAGCATTCAACAACAAACCTATCCAGGCCCGACTGAAAACACTTTCTTCCCAGGCAGATATGCTGGAGCTTTATGTTAGAAAAAGCGATGATAATAGGGCTAAATATCTTCAGGCACGATCTATACTAACCACTTTTGTTGGACTAAAGCGACAGATGAACGAGGTATTTGTGGAAGCTTTCACCATTGATGAGTGAACATGTTCATAAACTAACAATTGATGATCTGATTTTTTTATGTATGCTGTGTTCAGCTTGATGGATTTCGTCCACGTTCTTAATTTGTCATTCCGTTTTACCAACATCTTTATTGAATCGAACGATAAGTCATTTTGTAAAAGGAATGCTTAGTTGAAGAAAAATTCTTATTAAAACGTGATGAAGTTTCATTGATAATATTATTATGATATTCCCCTTGAAAAGAATTGAAACCAAAGGGATTTATTTTCTGGTCTTGATTTTGCACCGTTAAAGTTGTAAAGTAATCATTATCATTTGGTTAACCGTTTAATTGTCTAGTATTTTGATAGCATACATCATGTATGGACCACCATTAACCTTTTTCCAATAACATATTCAATATACACTTACTCGCTAAGAAAACTTTAGCTTATTCTTTCTGAAGATCTCATAGTAAATTATCTACAGGGTTTTAATTACCCTTTTTCTTTAGTTTCCTTTCCCCACGACCAACCTTCTTATTTGCTGATGACCGCGATCATTTTCAACCCTGATCCAATAAATGCCGTCAGTGAGTGCACTGCATATCATTGAGAAGTTCTTGCGTTGATCTATAGGTTCAAACCTTATTCTTTTACCGGTGATGGAAAAGATCTCCACTCGTGCCACAGGAAAAGTGGCAATGATGTTCACTTTATCTTGTGTGGGATTCGGATACATGATCCATTCGTTATCATCATTCCATCTTAGAACTGAAAGCGACTGACACAATACATGATCATTAAAGAAATCAAGCATTCTAAAACCTGCGTTTATATCTTCATTGGTATCACCCAATTGAGGTTCTATCGAAGGAATTTCATTACCTGGCCAGGTGTGTCCACCATTGATGATCTTATAGAACTGCACATCGCTATGACAATCGCAGTTGTCATAGGTCAAAAGCTCAACGGTCGAGTTATCATCGGTGACGGTATCAGGTAGGTTTGAGACCTGCGGCATGTCATCACATCCGTTCTTATCTACCCAGAACTGCACGGCCGATTCCACGCCTATGATGGGTTCTACATTAGGATTGGTCATCGTTCCACCATTATATGGTATCTCAGGGTCAGCTGTCCCTACCACAAAAATCATAGGCGTTGCCTCTGCGGTTGTACAATCAGCCGCTTGCTGAACGCCTAAAGAACAGCCTAATGCTGCGGCAGCGGCGAATTCCTCCGGTATCTCACAAGCTAAAGTCTGTGCCATAAAACCACCATTGGAAAAGCCGGCGATATAAATCCGTTGATCATCTATAGCATAATCACTTTTTAATTGATTGAGCAAAGAAAGTATAAAACCCACATCATCCACACCGGCATTATCAGCAGCTGTTCCGCGACCATCCGCCCAGGAAAAACCACCGATGCTTAATGGTTCCAGACCTTGCGGATAAACAGCGATGTAACCAAGAGCGTTAGCCACTGGATTGAGCTGAGAAAAGGCTTGAATGACATTTTTGTCACCACCGCCACCATGAAGCATGATGACCAGCGGAAGGTCGTTATTCGCGTTATAGCCTGTAGGAAGGAATACATCATAAAAACGGGTTGACCCATTATGCTGAAGATCTTCTTCAACTACTTGCTGCGCAAATGCCGAGTGGAAAAAAAGGATTAATAATACAGATAAACACAATTTCATGATCAAATATAAGTGTTTGATCTATTAGAAATGGAAACAATCTACTAAAAAAGCAATAATCTACGGTGAAGTCATTAAATTCAAAGCCGAATTACACTAATGAACGCCTGGCCTTTACCATCTATATTAAATTTTAAAAGAATTTAAAGAAGCCATCAGTTATTTACCGGATAAAGAAAAGGACAAGCTTTTGTAATTGAGCAAGTTGATGTTATGACAAATAATTTTTTCTCGCCCGGTTATTTGAATATGGACATCCGTTTTTTAAGCGGATATATCACTGAACAAATAAAAGTAACGAAAGACAAATTGGGTGAAGTAAGCCTTAATCTACTAATGCTGAACAAGATATTAGAGAGAAACAACGATCGAATACAGAAATACTTACCAACTAAAGAAAAAAAATAAGGCATTGCTACGCTTACGCTTGCTTTTAAGATCATGATAGCGGTCTGGAAGCTTCATCAAGACCTTTTTTTAGAATTTGAAGATGACCTTAAACGATTAGGCGAACTCATATTACAAAACAATCATTTGATGAAATTGGCCATTTACCATGGTTTTGATGTCAACTGGTTGATACAAGCTAACAACCCTGAAGATACTGCGGTCACACAAAAAGACCTGAAAGACAAAGGTTATCTAAAAACAAAGACGTCCAGGTGGTAAGTTTTTTCTTTTTAAACTAGTTTTTAGTGGTAAACAAATTAATTGTAGCGTTATATTGACGTGTTAAGGTCAAATATAATAAGTTCCCAAACATTTAATGATAATAAAAGCTATTTTACCACTACTTTTTTGGTTAAATTCCCTTTACCAGTACTCAACTGCAACAAATAAACACCAGTGGACAACTGATCAACATGAATAGTGAAATTGCCTTTACCTTCTAAATTACCCTTTTCAACCAATTCCCCGGTAAAGGTATTAAGTTGATAATTATAAATTTTAAGTTGAGAAGATCGAAGGTTTATTTTAGAGTTGGTAGGATTTGGGTAGATGGAAACCTTAACTTCTTTATCATAATCTTGAAGACCACCTAAAGTATTGCCATCAAATGAAGTCAAACCGACATTAGTGCCTATCCATTTAGTATCATCACTGTCAATAGCTATCACATTAACCTGATTATCACCTAATCCTGAATTTGTTGTGTTATAAACCATCCAGTTAGCACCATCAAATTCAGCTAAGCCACCTTCTCGGGTACCTATCCATTTATTACCAGCTTCATCAATGGCAATGGTATTAACACCATAATCAGGAAATCCAGAGTTGAATTGATCATAAGTAAACCAATTACTTCCATCAAACCTGGTTAACCCATTGGCAAAATTCGTTCCAATCCATTTAACCCCAGCCTCATCGATCGCAATAGCATTAACCTCATTATCAGGCAATCCTGAATTAGACTGATTATAAACGCTCCAGTTACTGCCATCAAATGCAGCTAAACCGCCATCATCTGTCCCAATCCATTTTGTATTATTTTCATCAACAGCTATTGTTAACACAAAATCATCAGGCAAATTTGAATTAGATGTATTATAAACCGTCCAGTTAGTACCATCAAACGCAGCTAAGCCACCTTCTTTAGTACCGATCCATTTAACACCATTATCATCAATGGCTATGGCTTGAACATTATTATGAGGTAAGCCTGAGTTAGATTCATCATAACTGATCCAGGTTGTACCGTCAAATTCAGCTAAACCACCATGAATACCACCACTACTCATAGCGATCCATTTAGTGCCATTTCCTTCTATTACTATTTCATGAATTTTACTAGGTTGCAAACCTGAATTAGATACATCATAACTAATCCAGTTATTACCGTCAAATTTAGATAAGCCGATAAAGCCAGTTGATATCCATTTGGTATCAGCCTGACCGATATCTATATGTCTAATAAAATTACTTTTTAAACCTGAGTTAGACATGTCATAATTATTCCAGTTATTGCCGTCATATTTAATCAATCCAAAATTGAAAGTTCCTATCCATTTGTTGTCAGAATCATCAATAGTTATGATCGATGGTCTATCTAATGGAAAACCTGAGTTGTTTGAATCATAAGTCGTCCAGCTACTGCCATCAAAGGTTAATAAGGCATTATAACCAGACCCTATCCATTTCGTGCCAGTTCCGTCAATGGTTATGGTTCGAACTCTATCGCTGAGTAAACCAGAATTAGACGAATTATAAACTGTCCAGTTAGTGCCGTCAAATTCAGCCATTCCTCCGTTTTGAGTCCCTATCCATTTAGTGCCGGAATCATCTATGGCTATAGTTTGAACAATATTGTAAGGCAGGCCTGAATTGGAAACATTGTAAATGTCCCAATTATTGCCATCAAATGCTACCAAACCATTATTTTGAGTCCCAATCCATTTTTTGCCCGAATCATCAATTGTTATGGTTCGAACATTCATGCTGTTTAAATTAGGTGGGGTATAATTTGTCCAGCTATTGCCGTGATATTCAGTTAAACCGCCGAAAGTTGCGATCCACTTACTGCCGGTTGCATCAATGGCAATGTCAAAAACTTTATCGCGAGGCAATCCAGAATTAGATGGATCAAACAATGTCCAGCTATTACCGTCAAACTTAACCAGACCATAACTAGTTCCTAACCATTTAGTGCCCGCTGCATCAATTGCTATACTCCAAATTTCATTGTTTGGTAAATTAGAATTACCACTATTGAAAAAGGTTTTATTACCAGTAGTTTTATCCATTTTTACCAGGCCTCCTGCTGTTGCCATCCACACAAAATTATTATCGATTGCAATATCTCTCACATAATCTCCAGTGGTATAATTTTCCCATTCGGGATAAGGATCTTGCTGAGCCGAGCTAATACTAATCATCAATACCACAAATAGTGCTGCTAGAGCGCAATTCATGAACCTTTTTTCAGTATTTTGCGTGTTATTAAGTAAGTTGACCATAAGAGTAACTTTATTCATAAATATTTATAAAATTACAAGTTTTTTTTAAAATAATTTCTTTTTGTGATTTTTTTCTCTTTGCCAAATGCTTCATCAGGGATATTTTGAATTCCTTTTGTCTGATTGATTGACCTAAAATATAAGTTAGTAGCTTCTTTAATATATGCACTATAACATATCATCATGCTTTTTCTTAGCTTTGGTCATACTTAATGCCAGAAATGTATAAAAATAGTAATTCAAAATCCATTCAAGGTTAGAGATCATTCTAGCCTTGATAAGCTTTGTTATGATTATACTGACAGGACAAATAAGCAAATATTATTTATCTAATCGCATGGATATTTTTAGTTTGTCCAGTTACCGTTTATCATTTTAGTGGTTTTTCTTACACTATCGCTTTTATTTTATATTTTCAATCAGCGGTAAATTAAAGTTACAATATCTTTCTTATAATTTTTCAACCATTCATATTTTTACGTACAAGTGCATGATCTTTTCCTATTTTTGCTCTAAAAATCGATCATTATGAAAATCATAGTTCCTATGGCCGGTCGCGGATCCCGTTTAAGACCCCATACGTTAACGGTCCCTAAGCCATTGATTCCTATCGCCGGCAAACCTATCGTGCAACGATTAGTAGAAAATATAGCTAAGGTAGTTCAATCTGATATAGAGGAAGTGGCTTTTGTTATTGCTCCTGATTTTGGTGAGGCCATCGAAAACGACCTAAAGAAGATTGCTCAAAAACTAAATGCAAAAGCCAGTATTTACTATCAAACTGAGCCATTAGGAACAGGTCATGCTATTATGAGCGCAAAAGAATCGCTGGACGGTCCGGCGGTGATCGCATATGCTGATACGCTTTTTAAAGCAGATTTTAACCTTGACCCGGATGCCGATGCCGTAGTTTGGGTTAAAAAGGTGGATAACCCCAGTGCTTTTGGTGTGGTGCAATTAAATGAGAAGCAAGAGATCATTGACCTGGTAGAAAAACCATCGGATTTTGTGTCAGATCTCGCAGTCATCGGCATCTATTATTTCAAGCAGGTCGAAGTGCTCAAGAATGCGTTGCAACAAGTTTTAGATGAAAACCTCATGCGTGGCGGCGAATACCAGATCAACGACGGCATAGAAAAAATGAAAGCTGATGGCGCGATTTTTAAGCCGGGTCAGGTTGATGAATGGATGGATTGCGGGAACAAAAAAGTTACAGTAGCCACTAATACGCGAATCCTTCAGATTCTAGAAGAAGAAAAAAATGAGACAACAGTGGCAAAATCGCTAAAAAGAGACAATGCAGAAATTATAGCTCCCTGCTACATCGGGGAAAACGTGGAATTGAAAAACAGCAAGATCGGTCCGCACGTTTCTCTGGGCGATGGCACGATAGTTGACAATTCAACGATCAAGAACAGTTTGATACAGACCAATGCTCAAATAAAGAACGCCCATTTAGACAATGCGATGATCGGGAATCACGCTCGCTATAACGGTGAGTTCAGCTCCGTGAGCATCGGTGACTACTCAGCTTTAGATTGATAGGTATGCGGATCCTTTTGATAATTTTCCTTATTGTACTTTCTTTTCCAGCCGATGGCCTGGCTCAAGTTTCACCGGCGGATTCCATTCAAAAGCCGCCTGATCAGGATAGGTCCAGAAAGTTCGAGGCGCTTTTTTTTGATGGTATAAAAGAAAAAGCCGTTGAGAATTATGATAAGGCCATTTCCATATTCAACAAGTGCAAGGAGTTAAAACCGAATGAAGGTATCGTTCATGTTGAACTTGCCAAATGTCATTCAGCCTTAAAAGACCTGTTGAACGCTGAGAAAAACTACAAGCTTGCCCTGGAACATCTGCCTGAAAAAAGACATAAGTTCGTTCAAATAGAACTATACGATCTATATAAACAACAAAAAGATCCGCTGGAAGCTTTAGGAATAGCTAAAAAGCTAAATGAAGATCCTTATTATCAGTTGGAATCGGTCAAGATCAACCAACTTTTAGGTCGGTTTGATGAGGCACTTCAGGAATTGAACGAATTGGAAAAAGAACATCCCTTTTACGCGGAATTCCATAAATATCGGTATGAGATCTACTCAGAAATGGAAAGACCAGATGAAGCGATCGCTTTTTACGAAGGCAAAACAAAAAACCAGCCCGAGAACGTCTGGAACTATTGCAAGCTGATAGAATTCCTGATGGTGGACGGCCAGGCTGGAAAGGCACTTAAGACCGCCGATAAGCTCGACGCTAAAAAAACCGGGAACCCTCAAGCCTGGCTGTGTTTAAGCAAGTTCTACATAGAAGCCGATAAAAAGGATAAAGCTACTTCTTATGTGAAAAAGATATTGTCAGACAAGTTTATCAGCGAAAAGGAAAAGTTCAAAACCCTGGAAGAATATCGAGCTTATGTAGGCGAACATCCGGAATTGCAAAGTGAACTGCTCAGTATGTTGAACGACGCCCTGGAGATGGAAAAGAGCGCTGCCAGCAATCTTGAGAACGCCCGATACTATGAGGATAAAGATCCTGCGAAAGGATTAGCATTCTACAGGTCGGCACTGGAAGATCAACCCAATAACTTTAAGTTGCTCAAGAAAGTAGCTTTGATGGAGCTAGAGCAAGAAAACCTGAAAAGAGCGGTGAATGTAGCTCAACAAGCAAGTTCACTTTTTCCGGGTCAGGCCGTTTTCTATTATGTAGCCGGCAAGGCCCAACTTGGTTCAAAGCAATACCAGCAAGCGGTCACCGATCTAAAAGAAGCTCTTTCTTATCTTTATGATGATAAAATGTTAGAAAAGAACATCAAGCAAGCCTTAGTAAAAGCTTATCAGGCTTTGGGCAATGAAGACAAGGCAAATGAGTTATTAAAAGAAGTAAATAATATTCCTGAACAATGAAAAAAGCACTTTGCTCGCTATCGATACTTTTGTTTATCACCGCTTGCGGACCTAAAAAGGATATAACCAATATCACAGGGGAAGCCAGGAGCATCAGGTCGCTGAAAAAGCAGCTCAAGGCTAAAACGGACAAGTTAAAAGCGCTTTCCGGTGTGATGACGGTAGGTTATCAGACAGCGGAAGAGTCCATCGATCTAAGAGTAAACTATCGGATCAAAAAAGATTCCGCTATATGGATAAGTGCTAAGGTCGCTGGTTTGATACCAGTTGCCAAAGCCCTTATAACACCGGCTAAGGTTTCCTTTTATCAAAAGTTGAACAATGAATATTTTGAAGGAGACTATACTTTGATCAATGATCTTTTGGGCATCCCGGTCAAATATGAGCAACTGGAACATCTTCTTTTAGGAAAGCCCATTTTAGAGCCGTTCACAAAAAAATCGCGCTTTACGCAAGATGAGACCTCTTTTTTTGTCAGCAACGATGATGATGAGCAACTCAGTTATCAAACGGCCTGGTTGAAGAAAAAACTTGCCCTTCAGGTTCAAAGGATAGACAAGAAGGAAAGCGACCAGCAATTATTGATCCATTATGATCGATACGAAACTTATCAGGGAACTTCCCTTCCGGTTGATTTTTTTATTTTAGCCTCTAATATCGGGTCGCAAGTCCGAATAGATGTTCAAATAAAAAATGTCCAGTTAATGGATGATGTTAGATTACCGTTTACTATACCAGATGGTTATTCAAAGATGAACTTATGAAAAAAACGTTCTTTTCCATAGCGATCATTTTTTTGGTCTTATTTTCAACGGCATCATCCGCACAGACCAAAGCCCAGCTTAAACAACAGCGGGAAGCCCTGGAGAAAGAGATCAATGAGATCAGCAGTATACTAGCATCCAATCGAGAGCGAAAAAGCAGCGTCCTCAACGAAGTTGATAAACTGAGCCAAAAGATCGATACCCGGGAAAAGCTCGTACGCGTGTATGATCAGGAAGTCAACCTGCTGACCAACGAGATCAATGAAAATTCCCGAAATATTGATATTCTTAGGAATAAATTAAAAAAGCTCAAAAAAGAGTACGCACAGATGATCCGGCAATCCTACCGGAGCAATACGAGCCAGAACCGGATCATGTTCCTGTTATCGTCCGAGAGCTTTTATCAGGCCTACAAGAGGATACAATACTTAAAACAATATGCTAATTATCGACGTAATCAAGGGAAACGGATCGTGGAACGAACGGAGAAATTGCAGGAGCTGAACGAAAAGTTGTTCGCACAAAGGGAAGAAAAGGAAAACCTGCTGGCCAGGAACAAGGCGGCCAAGGAACAATTAGAGAAAGATCAGGAAGCCCAGGAAGAGCTCATCGCTCAAATCAGGAAAAAGGAAAATGTCTTTGAGCGAAAGATCCGGAAAAAACAGGAAAGGATCGCTCAGATAGATAAGGAGATAGATAGGATCATCAAAGAGGCCATCGCCGCTGAGGATAAGAAAAAGAGCAGTGATAAGGATGATATCAACTTAAAATTAACTCCGGAAGCACAACTGCTGGCCGATAATTTTGAGAAGAACAAGGGAAAATTGCCCTGGCCGGTCGATAAAGGTTTCGTTGCCGTAGGTTTTGGAACAAGACGACATCCTATCGTGAAATCAGCGAAGATATCCAGTAGCGGCGTGAGGATCACCACTGAAGAGAATGGCATAGCAAAAGCCGTATTTGACGGAAAAGTTACCAAGGTATATCTGCTTCCTGGTGGAAATAACGGAGTGATCATCAAGCACGGGAACTACTTTACGAACTATTACAATCTCAAGGAGGTCTTTGTGAACACTGGTCAGGACATAACCACTGGTGATGAACTTGGCGTTATCGCCATTGGGAATGCGACACAAGACACGACATTAAAGTTTTCTATCTATCGTAACCTGGACAATCTGAATCCGCAGAACTGGGTTTATAAGATGTGATACATCAGCATCAATAAGGATCTTTCGAACTTCAATATATCTACCGCTAGCCAATTGAACTTAAATGTTGATTGCTCTAGGATCCGTTTGGAAAGCGTAGGGATCGTTTATTCTTCACTAAAAGGAGTTTTGTCCGCTGACAGGTCAAGTTGTGTCAAGGTTTTGTTCAACTTATCGAGCGAATCCTTTTGTATCAGGTCGGGATCGATCGTTAACATCCTACGTTCGGTTTCCAGTTGATATTCACCTGATATTTTTCTTATCCTGATAATATCATCTAACTTGATGGGTATTCCTGACCCGTAAAGTCTATTTTTTCTGATGCTCCCGTTTTCCAGAATAAGGTATTGACGCTTGATATCATGTATATAATGAGCTATGTATAAAACACCAATGCTCATAAAACCATAGTCAGGCCAGTCTGCACCTTCATCATCCAGTAAAATACCTGAACTTCCCGTCAATACAAATAATACTCCAAACAATAGGTTTCTACGAATTTTTTTCTTTTTAAACCTTATTTTCATCCTGAATTACTTTTGTTCAGATTTGGATGTTCATACATTTATTTTGTCAACAAAGGTCTCATCCTTATTTGAATTCGATAGGTTCATCGCGGTCTCGATAAGCGCAAGATGGGAATACGCCTGAGGGAAATTGCCTAATAAGCGTTTGGACTTGAAATCTATATCTTCACTGAAAAGTCCCAGGTGATTAGCATAGGAAAGTATCTCATCAAATCTTTTCCTCGCTTCTTTTTGTTCTCCTATTTTGAATAGACTATTGATGTACCAGAAAGTGCAGATCGTAAAAGAAGAACTGGGTTCACCAAAGTCATCCTTGTTCTTATAACGGAAGAGCAGACCATCTTTGCTCAATTCCCTTCCTATGGCCTGAACGGTCCTGACATATCTAGGGTCTTTTGCATCTATGAAACCAAAGTTTTCCATCAGCAGCACTGATGCATCAAGGTCTGCAGAGCCGTAAGATTGGGTAAAAGCACCAACCTCTTCATTCCACGCCTTTTCGTGGATCTCGTTCTTGATCTGGTTCCTCAACTTTCGCCATCTGTCCAGTTTGGAAGTTTTACCGAAAAGTTGGGAGACTTTGATCGCTTTATCGATGGCTACCCAACAAAGCACTTTAGAAAAGGTAAAATGTCGGTTCTCGGTCCTGAACTCCCAAATTCCCTTATCAGGCTCTTTCCAATGGAGTCCTACGACCCAGGCGACGCCTTTTGTTAACGTCCAAAGCTCTTCACAGTTCTCTATATCGGCGCTGAACCGGGAAACCTGCTGATGGATAACGTCCATCAAGATGCCGTATATATCGTTTTGTCTTTGAAGATAAGCAGCATTGCCTACTCTTACCGGACTCGAGCCTTCATAGCCAGAAAGATGGGAAAGGAAATATTCCGTAAGCCTCTTTTCCTTGTTGATACCGTACATGATCTGTAGCTTCTCATCTTTGTCCGGTATTAGGTCCAGGATGAATTTCATGAAACGTTGAGCCATCTCATCATGGCCCAGCTCGGTTACAACCTTGATCACCATGGACGCATCGCGGATCCAGCAGAACCGATAATCCCAGTTCCTTACTTCACCTATGGTTTCCGGTAAGGAAGTGGTCGCCGCCGCCAATACTGCACCTGTTTTATCATAACTGAGCATCTTCAAGGTCAGTGCACTGCGTTTTATCGGTGCTTCATAATGATCGAACTTAGGGGTTCTTTTGATCCAATTGAGCCAATACACCTTTGTCCGTTCCATTTCCAGATAGATACTTGAAATATCCGGTTTTACGATCTTCTCATTATAAGTGATCAGGAAGAAGAGGTTTTCTTCTAGCCTGATCTTCTTACCTTGAGCAATCTTTTCTTTTTGTGCATTGGTATACAGGAAAAGCGTATCAAAACTATCACCTTCCGTCAGGTTGACGATGAAGTCCTTTTTAAGATATTGAATGGTTTCGCCGCTGGCATATTCTAGTTTAGGTTGATAGTCGACCTTGATCTCAGGCTTTCCGGATATCAATTTCACGAATCTGATGATCTCCGGCGGTTTGTGATAGTTTCCATTTTTTTTATGATAACGCGGCAGGAAATCAATGACCTCGAAAACATCATCGTCCCGAGAGAATGTGGTCTTAAGTAAACTGGTATCCGGGATGTATTCCTGATCGATATGATAATCTTCATCTACCAGGAACTGGAAATGTCCACCTTTTTCCTCATCCAGTATTTTGGCAAAGACCGATGGTGAGTCAAACTCCGGCAGGCAACACCAGTCCAGACTTCCTTTGTCATCGATCAGTGCGGCCGATCGACAATTCCCTACGATACCATAGTTCAAGTTCTTCATTTTCATCTATAATTAGCGGTTTAGAATATTTTTTTTAAATTAACGAAAATATTTTTCCCCACTGTTATGAGCAAAACAATTATCGTATCAAACAGATTACCCTTACAAATTTCGCGCGAAGGTAGCGAAATAGAAGTAAAACAAAGCGTAGGTGGTCTAGCGACCGGCATGAAGTCTGTACATCAGGATGGCAACGGGATATGGATAGGTTGGTCTGGATTGACCGATGAAGAGATCGACGTTGAGATAGAAAGCCAGGTGGACGAAGCCATAAAAAAGGCCAAATGTGAACAGGTAAGGCTAATGCAGGAAGATGTGGACAAATATTACCTGGGCTTCAGCAATCGTGTTCTGTGGCCATTGTTCCATTATTTCCTGGAGTTCACAGAATTCGACCATTATTCCTGGCAGGTCTATGAAAGCGTCAATCGGAAGTTCGCTGATGTGATCATCGACCAGGTGGAAGAAGGTGATATGGTCTGGGTACATGATTATCAACTTTTACTCGTGCCCGGAATGGTCAAAGAAGCAAGACCTGATATTACGATAGGTTTCTTTTTACATATACCTTTTCCATCTTATGAGATATTCAGGACATTCCCTAAGAGAAGAGAGCTATTGGAAGGTATGTTGGGAGCGGACCTTCTGGGTTTCCATACCTATGATTATGAACGCCATTTCCTGAGTTCCGTAAAAAGGATCCTGCGGAAGGATGTGAACTTCAGCAAGATCACCTATGGCGAAAGATTGATCAAGGTCGATTCCTTTCCGATGGGTATCGATTATGATAAGTTCTACAACACGGCAAAAGAACATCAGGAACAAAAAGAAAAGGAAAAATCTGAACTACAACGTAGGCTGGATACGCATTTAGGAACCGGTGATGATATCAAGATGGTATTGTCCATCGATCGACTGGACTACACGAAAGGGATTCCTAACAGGATCCGGGCTTTTGAGTATTTCCTTGAAAAATATCCTCAATACAACGAAAAGATAAGATTGATCATGCTCGCCGTACCTTCGAGAACTTCGGTTCCCCAATATCAAAGGCTTAAAAGCGAGACTGATGAGCTCGTAGGAAGGATCAATGGTAAGTTCTCCACTGTAAGTTGGACGCCTATTTGGTACTTCTATCGCACCATGCCGTTCGATAATCTCATCGACCTTTATACTTCCTCTGATGTGGCCTTTATTACGCCGGTTCGCGATGGAATGAACCTGGTGGCCAAGGAATACGTGGCTACGCGAACCAAGCGGGATGGCGTTTTGATACTAAGCGAAATGGCCGGAGCGGCCAATGAGATGAACGAAGCATTGCTCATCAACCCTAACAACTTTGAGCAAATGGCGGATTCACTGAAACAAGCCCTGGAAATGCCACTAGAAGAACAAACCCAGCGAATGAAACATCTCCAAAAAAGGCTTTCGCGTTACAATGTGGAAAAATGGGGCAAGGAGTTCATGAAAGCACTGGTTGAAACCCGCAACATAGCCAAGGTCACCCAGGCTGAACGAATGAACGATGCGATCATGGATAAGATGATGAAAAAGATAGGATCATCTAAGAAAACGCTCATGCTCCTGGATCATGATGGAACCCTGGTAGGTTTCACCGATCAGCCTCAATACGCTTCACCGGACAAGGCATTGTATGAAATATTGGATAAGCTCCAGTCTCATGACAATCTTGACATCGCCATAGTTAGTGGTAGAAGTAAGGATGACCTTGAGAAATGGTACGGCGAGAAGAACTATCATCTTATTTCTGATCATGGCGTTTGGATGAAGAGAGGTAATGAAGATTGGCAGATGATGGAGCAGCTTGATACGGACTGGATCAATGAGATCCATCCGGTTTTAGAAACTTTCGTAGACAGAACACCGGGAACGTTCATTGAACAAAAGAACTATTCCCTAGCATGGCATTACAGGAACGCCGATCCAGAAATGGCCCAACAAAGAGCTATTGAGCTCAATACCGTTTTGACCAGTTTTATCTCCAATACGGACCTAAGTATCATAGAAGGCAATAAAGTATTACAGATCAAGAGCAGTAAGGTGAACAAAGGTAGGGCCGGTAATTCCTTATTAGGTCAGATGGATTATGATGAGGTTTTCGCCATTGGTGATGACTGGACGGATGAGTTCATGTTCGAAGAGCTCCCTAAGGATAGCTTTACGATAAAAGTAGGGATAAGGAAAACAAAAGCGCGATATTTTATCAAGGACCAGCAACAAGTAAGGCAATTATTGAGAAGATTTGCCAATGAATTGTAGTGCCTGAACAGGTTAACTTTCTTGTGAATCTTCAGCTGAACCTTGTTGTCCTTTATTCTTTCCAAGATATTGGGACCTGTTAGAGCTACGATAATCCTTAGCAGCCTTGTCCACTTTATTCTCCTTAGCTTCCTCCTGATCTTCGTTCTGTCGTTTCATTTCCTCACCTATCTGAGCAGATGCTCTGAAGGAAGTGATCATTTGGTTCAGCATATCACTACCAGCTTCTGGCGAATTAGGTAGGAGGATCAAGTTAGAATTGTTTTGTTCTCCCACGGATTGCAATGTATCGTAGTGCTGTGTGACAACGATGAGCGCTGATGCTTCTTGAGAGTTGATGCCCACATTGTTCAATACGTCCACGCTTTCTTCCAGACCACGTGCGATCTCGCGTCTCTGGTCGGCGATACCCTGACCTTGTAGACGTTTGCTCTCAGCTTCAGCCCTGGCTTTAGCAACGATCTTTATCCGTTCAGCTTCTGCTTCAAATTCTGCAGCGGTCTTTTCTCGTTCTGAGGCATTGATCCGGTTCATGGAATCTTTTACCTGCTGATCGGGATCGATATCCGTGACCAGGGTTTTAATGATATCATAACCATAGTCCAGCATTGAGTCGTTGAGCTCCTCTTTAACCGCATTGGCGATATCGTTCTTTCTTTCAAATACATTGTCCAGTTTCATCTTGGGGACTTCGGCACGGACAACATCAAAAACGTAAGAAGTGATCTGGGCTCTTGGACTTTCTAATTTATAGAAAGCATCATAGACCGAATCGGTCATCACGCGGAACTGGACGGATACTTTGAGCCTTACGAACACATTATCCTTGGTCTTGGTCTCCACGTTCACATCTAATTGTTGTACTTTGAGGTTTATCCTTCCGGCGATCTTATCTATCACTGGAATCTTAAAATGAATACCGGAATTCCTGAAGTATTGGAACTTTCCGAAACGTTCTATAATAGCTGCTGTTTTCTGCTTGACGATGAAAAAGGTGAGAAAGAAAAGAACGCTTAAAACGATTACTATACCTATGATGATGTACATAATACTAATTTTTAGTAAAATTACTCAAAAACATCCTAATGTGATCTCATCAAATTATAAAATCATCTTATCTGAAAAATATCATCTGGTCGATGATCTGGTGATGTTTACTACAGAAAAGGGGAAATCAGAAAACATATCAGTATCCTATTGATCAACTAAATTAATCGAGGTAAAGCGCTCTTATCTGTTGTAAGGAGATCTTAGTTGACCTGAAAACTGTCCAAAATCTTGTCGCCGGTAGCTTTAAAATTGGCAAATTCAGCAAGTGGACTACTAACGGACACGACATAGGCATATTTTCCATCCAACAGCACACGCTGGACCGACAAGACGTCCGCATTCTCTAACTCAGCTTTGACCGTCATCGACCTAAATTCATAGCCATTTACTTCACCGGAACCTTTCTTTAATATCTGTATATCGGATTGAGCGTTACTGTACATTTTCTCAAAGAATTGCTGGATCTGGTCCAAAGTAGCATTCTTACCGGTCATATCAAGTTTAGAAGCCTGGACGCTCTTAGCTTCGTCAGATTCTTTATCAGCGGATATCTCAAATAAAACGGATTGCACCATTGGATTCTGCGGATTTTCTTTTTTCTTTTTTTCAATATCCACTACTTCCCATCCCACAGGGTGTTTTATGGTAACATCATCAATTTCGTGATCTTTCATTTCTTGTGAAAAACCCACAAGGTTTAAAGCGATAAGGAATAGAAAAGTGGTAACTATGCGTGACATTATCAATAGATTTTAATTTCAAAATTAGCAGATCATCCTATAAATAACAAAAAGTATCCACTATTTCTTTACGGCAGCCTTGTAAGTGGAAAGGCATCTTTCCCTGGCCATCTTATGATCGACCATAGGTTTAGGATACTCATTCGTATCAACTTCCGGCACCCAATATTTGATGAACTGCTTTTCCTTATCAAAACGTTCGGTCTGTGTCCACGGATTGAAAACCCTAAAATATGGAGCAGCATCCACACCACTGCCGGCAACCCATTGCCAACCTCCAACATTGGAAGACAGCTCAAAATCCAACAACTTTTCTGCAAAATAACGTTCGCCCCAACGCCAGTCGATCAGTAAATGCTTACACAGGAAACTTCCCGTGATCATCCTTAAACGATTATGCATCCAGCCGGTATTGTTAAGCTGACGCATGCCAGCATCGACTATGGGATAGCCTGTATTTCCTTTTTTCCAACGCTCGAACTCATCTTCGTCATTTCGCCACTCGATATCATCGTATTCTGATTTAAACGACTTTTCAGGCGTTTCGGGATAATGATACATGATCGATTTGTAGAACTCTCTCCATATCAGTTCGTTCAGAAATGTATCATCCTTTGCTTCCAGCGCTGTTTTTATTACTTGCCGATAACCGATCGTCCCAAATCGTAAATGCGGACTTAGTCGCGACGTACCTTCCATCGCCGGAACATCACGCGTATCATCATAGTTGTTGATCAACTTATCCGTTAAGTTATGATCAGGAACTTTGATAGATGAACTTTCAAACCCCATTTCGTTAAGCTCAACATTAGGTAGCTTTTTGTTCTTGTACAAATTATCAAGCAGGTCTTCAGAATTTGATACCTGAAGATCGTGACCTTTAAACATTTTTTTCCACTGCTTCATGTAAGGTGTAAAAACCAAATAGTAACCACCTGATTGCTTTTGTACTTCTGTAGGATGAAAGATCACCTGGTCTTTATATGCTTTGAAATCGGCTGAAAAAGAACTTGCAAGCTCTTTTATTTCCTCATCGCGTTGCGTGGCATAAGGTTCGTAGTCCTCATTTGTATATATCGCCTCAACATCATTATCGGTAAGCAGTTGTTTGAAAATTTCCTGAGGATACCCATAATAAACAGCGATAGATGTTTGGTTTTGCTCCTGTAGTTGCTTTCTTATTTTTTGTAATTCCTCATGTATAAAATTGACACGTGCGTCATCCTTAGGTAGCGGATCCAGGATATGCCTATCGAATATAAAAACGGGAAGTACAGGATAACCCGACTCCAGCGCTTTCTGCAATCCTACGTTATCCTGTAATCTTAAATCCCTTCGATGCCAAAAAATAGAGATCTTATCGGCCATCTTAGCTGATGTTAAGCGATGACATTCCACCATCTAACCCGATGACCTGACCGGTCATCCAGGAACTTTTATCTGTTAGCAGATAAGTGGTCATTTCTGCGATATCAGCCGCTTCAGCTACTCTTTTTAGCGGATGACGGGCATCCATCTTTTCTTTTTTCTTATCATTCCCCAACAATTTATCAGCAAGCGGGGTGTTGGTCAGAGAAGGCGCGATGACGTTCACTCTAAAATTAGGTGCATATTCAGCCGCGAGCGATCTGGCAAAACCTTCTATCGCTCCTTTTGCAGCGGCAACGCTCGTATGGAAAGGCATTCCGGTTTGTACGGCGACCGTGCTGATGTAAACAATGCTCGCCTGATCAGATGCTTTGAGCTTGTCCAGTAAAGCCTGGGTCGTATCAACTAATTTTAAGAAATTGATCTTCATATCATCTTCAAAAACATTGGAACGCATCATTTTAAAGGGTTTTAAATTAATAGTTCCAGGTAAATATAATAATCCATCTAATTGATCTGGTAGGTCCAGGTTTGAGATATCATCTTCTAATACGTTAAACTCGTGATGGGTAACGTTGAGTTCTGCCAAATCTCCTTTCTTTCTGGACGCAACGATGACGTTATAGTCATTTTGCAGACGCTTTGCTGTTTCGTAACCAATTCCTGTACTTCCTCCAACTAATAGTATGTTCTTGCTCATATCATTTATTTTTATTTGATTTCTGCTTTTTTTCTAAACAATTCGTTCATCTTTTCTTCTCTAGCTTTAAATATCTTGTTCAACTGAGGTCGCACCACAATAGGATGGACGAGCTCACCAAGGATACCGAACGGCATTTGATATCTAACCTGATCTTCGATGAGCACACCCTTATCATTGGGATGCAGGATATGGGTATGATGCCATATCTTGTACGGACCAACCAATTGTGTGTCCACGAAATAGTGCGGTTCCTGGACGTGGTTGATTTCCGTGACCCATTTCGTGGTAAAACCTTTGAACGGCGTTACTTTATATTCGATCAATTGCCCTGGATAGATAGGCTTGTCTATCTTAGACTGCACTTCAAAATGCATATCATCCGGCATGATCCTGGATAAATTATCAGCCGAAGATAAAAAAGCCCAGGCCTCTTTCTGACTGATGGGCAATTGATGCGTTTGATGTATAGAATAAAATTTCATCAAAACAAAAATAGGCATCCACTTGTTCAGCATAAAAGCAAATTAGTTAAACAAGTGTTATTGTTTCAAGCAGCGCTTTTGAAGTTTGCTAATAGCCGAAAAATCAATAATTAAACCGTACTTTTGCAACTTTTAAAATACTAACATGAAATTAAGGAATATCGCTATTATCGCCCATGTCGATCATGGCAAAACGACACTTGTAGATAAGATCATGCACCACTGTAAGCTGTTCAAACAGCATGAGGATAAAGGCGATCTCATATTAGATAATAACGATCAGGAGAAAGAACGCGGTATCACCATCACCTCGAAGAACGTGAGCGTGATGTATAAGGATACTAAGATCAACATCATAGATACGCCAGGTCACGCCGACTTTGGCGGTGAAGTAGAGCGTGTGCTGAACATGGCCGATGGTGTCTTATTATTAGTTGATGCCTTTGAAGGACCCATGCCACAAACGCGTTTTGTCCTGCAAAAGGCCATCGCGCTTGGCCTAAAACCTTGCGTCGTCGTCAATAAAGTAGATAAGCCTAATTGTAGACCGGAAGAAGTACACGAAAAGGTGTTCGACCTGATGTACGAACTAAATGCTGAAGAATGGCAACTGGATTTCCCATCGGTCTATGGTTCCGCCCTGAACAACTGGATGAGCGAAGATCCCAACAATCAAACCGATTCGATCGAACCGCTATTGGAGATGGTCCTTGAACACGTAGGGTCGCCAAAGGTAAAGGATGGTAATTTACAGATGCTGATCACCTCGCTGGATTTCTCCAACTATACGGGAAGAATCGCCATAGGTAGGATACAGCGCGGAACCATCAGAAAGAACCAGCGCGTCACTCTAATAAAAAGGGATGGAACGAACTACAAGACCAATGTTAAGCAATTGTTCAGTTTTGTAGGACTGGGAAAGAAAGAAGTAGAGGAGCTACAGGCCGGCGATATTTGTGCTGTGGTAGGATTAGATGATTTTACCATAGGCGATACCATTGCTGATGCTGAAGATCCTGAAGCTGGAAAGACCATCCGCATAGATGAACCCACGATGAGCATGCAGTTTACTATTAACAATTCACCCTTTTTTGGGCAAGAAGGAAAGTTTGTGACTTCCCGCCATTTGAAAGATAGATTGTTCAAAGAACTGGAAAAGAACCTGGCGTTACGTGTGGAAGAAACCAACGATGCTGATAAGTTCACCGTATTTGGTCGAGGTGTAATGCACTTATCGGTCCTGATCGAGACGATGCGTCGTGAAGGATACGAGCTGCAAATAGGCCAACCGCAGGTCATCATCAAAGAGATAGACGGTCAGGAATGTGAACCCGTGGAAGAACTTTACATCGACCTGCCGGAGCATTTATCGGGTAAGGCCGTGGAAATGGTGACACAACGAAAAGGACAAATGCAGAACATGGAAACCCGTGGCGAAAGGATGTTCATTACCTTTGATATCCCGTCACGTGGTATCATAGGATTGAGGAACCTATTGCTTACTGCTACTGCTGGTGAGGCCATCATGAACCATAGATTCAAGAACTTCCAGCCCCATTTTGGCCCAATTGCGCAACGACTGAACGGTTCATTGATATCGATGGAACAAGGAAAAGCTATTCCGTATTCTATTGATAAATTGCAAGACCGCGGCAAGTTCTTTGTTGACCCGGGTGATCCTATTTATGAAGGTCAGGTCATTGGCGAAAACAACCGTCAAGATGATATGACGATCAATGTAACTAAAACAAAAAAGTTGTCTAACGTAAGAAGTGCCGGCGCCGATGATAAAGCGAAAATCGCCCCGGCGAAAAAATTTACTTTAGAGGAAGCTTTAGAATACATTCAGAAAGATGAATACGTAGAAGTTACGCCTAAGAGTATCCGTTTACGCAAGATCTATTTAAAAGAAGTAGACCGGAAGCGGTATGGCGCTTAGGGGTTTTTTGATAAATGAACATTCGATCAATTGTACTCCACCATTGAATAATACGGATAGCGACTGATCATTTCAGCCCCTTTTAAGGACTTAAGCTCGATAAGAAAATGGCTGGCTACGATATGCGCATCCATTTCCTCAATCAGCTGAATTACAGCTTCCGCCGTGCCTCCGGTTGCAAGCACATCGTCGTGGATCAAAACGTTTTCATGCGGATGAATGGCATCGGTATGAATTTCTAGTTCATCTTGACCATATTCCAGGTCATAGCTCATGGAGAGCGTATTATAAGGTAATTTCCCTTTCTTTCTGACAGGCACGAATCCTGCATCCAGCTTTTGGGCGAGCATGGGTGCCAGGAAAAATCCTCTCGATTCGATACCGATGACCTTATCGATATTTTGGCCGTCCAACTCGGCCACAAAGCGATCAATAACGCGGTCGATCACCTTAGGTTCGAGGAACAATGGCGTTATATCGCGATAAACAATTCCTTTCTTTGGAAAATCTTTGATATCCCGAATGTATTCCTTGACTTCTTTCATAATAATGTAATTGTTAGCAATAATAATAAATAGATACGAGATATTAGATA
>CAJXLO010000024.1 GCA_913056525.1 uncultured Psychroflexus sp. | reverse complement strand
GAAATGATCTGATAGCCGGAGAAGCCTACCGGATTTTCATCCGTGGTGATAGAAATTACGATCTGGCTTCTAATCCAGCAAACGCTCCTAATACAGATGTAACGTTAAGAGCAACCGGTACTCTGGTAACAGGAAATCAAACATTCAATTTAAGTCAGGTTCAGGATTATTACAGCTTAGTAGGAAATCCTTATCAGGCAATAGTTAATATAAATGATGTTCAATCCACCAATATGAACACAAACTTCTACTGGGTTTGGGATCCTAATATGAGTACGCGTGGCGCTTATGTAGCTGTTGATCTTTCAACCGGAGACAGCCAAACGCCGGCTGGAAATCCATCTTCATCAGTAGCTGATCAATTCATCATGCCTGGACAATCTTTCTTTGTTCAAACGATCAATAACGGAGCGGCAGACCTCACATTTTCTGAGGCATCGAAAGATATTTCAGCAACACCAACAGCTGTTTTTAGTGATAATGACTTAAGTTCAGTCAACCTTAAATTGTATAAAACAGATGATCTGAATGATCAGGAATTTGAATCAGATGCTTTACAGATCAATTTTAATGATCAATTTGAAAATGCTGTAACGAACGAAGATGCTGATAAGTTAGGCAATCCAGATGAGAACCTGGCAAGGGTGAACAATGGCGAGCATCTGAGCATTGAGAAGCGAGCTATGCCGTCTGACGGCGAGACCTTAGCGTTATTTACAGACGGTTATACCGCAACAGAGTATACCTTTGTGATGACGATCAATAATATGCCACAAGATGTAAACGTTTACCTGATCGATGATCATACCAGTGGTCAAACCTTATTGAGCCAGGGAGAAAATGAAATCAGCTTTACGGTAGACCCAAGTACACCAGCAAGCGTGGCGACGGACCGTTTCAGCATCGAGTTCGGCGTTGAGACCTTTGGGGTTGAGGATAATGATTTCGCGGATAATTTCAAGGTTTATCCAAATCCAGTGGAGAACGATCAAGTAACAATACAGGCAACGAACATGAGCGGAGAAGTGAATATCAGTCTCTCCAATATGCTCGGTCAGCGTGTGATGAGCACGAAAGGCGAACTGAGCGGAAATGGCGAGATGACGTTGAACATCGGCGACCAACAAAGCGGTGTGTATTTCATAGAAGTAGGTCAAGATGGTCAGAACGCTAAAGAACGATTGATCATTAAATAATGGTCGTTACCGAAAAGACATTGGATATTTGATCTAAGATGTTAGACAAAAAATTAAATCAATAAAGGAATGGCTTCTGTTCCGTTTCTACGGAACAGAAGTTTCATTCAAAAGCAATCAATCATGAGAAATACAAAAAAGAACATTCAAAAAGCATTTTTATTAATAGGCCTTTTACTCATCACAAGTACCGGATTTGCCCAATTGCCCGGTTTTGATGATAGTCAGAACGACTCCCAGCCGGCACCTATTTCCTCCATCGTCGCCCTTGGTCTGGTTGCAGGAGCGGTTTATGGGGTGAAGAAGATGCGGTGATGAAATAGCATTTTAAGGAAAAAAGCTCTCAAGTCCAGATGTGTCTTGAGGGTTTTTTATTTCAAGGTTGATCATCAAAATATCGATTTTCCTACTTTTTCCCTAATTTTTTTCTTGTAGTCGTGAGGATAGGAACGATTCCCCATGAAAACATCTGTCATTACTTCCGCAAGACGTTGGCCGTAGAAATTGAGGAGGAAATCCCTTATCTTGATTCTCTCATAGAATATCTTAGACATCTCGACACCCGTGCGTAGTTCGGGGATGAGCTTATCATTTAGCTTCTCATCATAGTTGACCCTGGCCTTTTCAAGGTTCATATTGCTTTCAGCGATGGCATGAGCAGCAAGCTTACCACTGTAGATGGCATTGGAGATGCCTTCAGCCGTGAGTGGATCGGCAAATCCAGCAGCGTCACCGATTAAAAACACGTTCTTTTTAACAAATCCATCTTTTCTCGGACTGATGGGTATAATAAAACCATGGCTCGTACTATTCTTAATATCCTTTATTGCTAAAGTGTTCAAATAAGCCTGAAAATATTTTTTTAAATTAGGTTTTTTCTTGTTCTTTGAAAAATTACCCACACCAATTGAAAGGTGATCCTTTTTAGGGAAAGACCAGCCATAACCAAAAGGTACCGCATTAATATCAAATCTGGCCGTGGTGGATAAACGTTCAAGGTCATCGTCGTTCAGCTCTATCTCGTATTCCAGGGCAGGACACATCATACGTGACTCTTTCCATCCGGCGAGTTTTGCTGTTTTGCTCAAAGCTCCATCAGCAGCGATGATAAAACGACACCTGATCTGTTCACGATCAGTTGTCAAGGTAGCTATTTCCCCTGGTTCAATTTTTTGAAGTGCTTCTCCCTGTAAGAGCTCAACATCATTTTCTCTGGCTTTCTTTACCATGAGATGATCAAAAGAATCTCGCATGATCATGGTCACTATGGGAGATTTTCTTTCAGTTCTAAAAGACCTCTTCTTTGATCCAAGGATAATGTCCACTGCATTGAACTCCCTTTCAACGACACTTGAAATGTCAAAGGGCATTTCCTTTCTTCCTCTGAACACGAACCCGCCACCACAAGTCTTGTACCTTGGCAATTCTTCCTTTTCTATAATTATGGTCTTCAGTCCTTTTTGAGCCGAACATAAAGCAGCACTGGCACCCGATGGACCGCCACCTATAATAGCAACATCATAGATCATCTTACATTACGTTTCCACAAATCTACTACTTATTTTCAATTCATTAACAATGAGGTTAGTGAATTGTCCGTAACCCAAGATATCAAGCTGTCCATGTCATAATCGGTGTCAGTACCAGAGTGAGCACTAACGGGTCAATATCGCGGAAAATTACTTACTTTTGCGCTTTTAGCTGAAAATCACGTACAATGAGCAAAAAATTCCCTGAATACAAAGGTTTTGATCCGCAACGTATCGCGAAGGATATTGCCGGATTTTGGGAGAGCGATTCCATATTTGAGAAGAGCATCAGCAGTAGGGAGAATGCAGATGAGTTCGTCTTCTTTGAAGGTCCGCCATCAGCTAATGGGTTGCCGGGCATACACCATGTCATGGCACGCGCCATCAAGGATATTTTTTGCCGCTACAAGACCCAAAAGGGTTATCAGGTAAAACGTAAGGCCGGCTGGGACACACACGGACTTCCTATTGAACTGGGCGTTGAGAAAGAATTGGGCATTACTAAAGAAGATATCGGTAAGAAGATCTCCGTAGATGAATATAACAAAGCCTGTAAGGAAGCCGTGATGCGCTATACGGATGTTTGGAACGACCTGACCCGTAAAATGGGCTATTGGGTCGATATGGACAAGCCTTACGTTACCTATACCTCTAAATATATGGAAAGCGTATGGTGGTTGCTTTCCCAGATCTACAACAAAGGACTGATCTATAAAGGGTACACCATACAGCCTTATTCTCCCAAGGCAGGAACAGGCTTAAGCTCACATGAGCTTAATCAGCCCGGCACATATCAAGAGGTGTCTGATACCACCGTTACTGCTCAATTTAAAGCTAAAAAGGCCACATTACCAGAAGAACTGAAGGCTATTGATGAAGATATCTACTTCCTGGCCTGGACCACAACGCCTTGGACATTGCCCAGTAATACCGCATTGACCGTTGGTAAGAAAATAGATTATAGCGTTATCAGAACTTATAATCAATACACTTTTGATCCTATCGTGGTCATTATTGCCGATGTGCTGGTGGATCAACAATTCAGTAAGAACTACTTTAAGGTGGATGGATCCGATGAGCTATCGAGCTATGAAAAAGGGCAAAAGAAGATACCTTTTCAGCCGATAATGTGCCTTAAAGGAGAAAAATTAGTAGAAAGCAGGTACGAACAGCTTCTAGACTTCGCACAGCCATATGATCATCCTGAGAACGCATTCCGGGTCATCGCTGGAGATTTCGTCACCACGGATGATGGTACCGGAATAGTCCATACGGCGCCGACCTTTGGTGCAGATGATGCGGAAGTCGCTAAAAAAACATCACCGGAGATACCACCTATGCTCGTTAAAGATGAGAACGGTGAACTTGTACCATTAGTAGATCTTAAAGGGAAGTTCAGACCAGAAATGGGCGAGCTCGCCGGGAAATATGTCAAGAACGAATACTATGAAGCAGGTGAAGCTCCAGAAAAATCGGTAGATGTAGAGATCGCTATCCGATTAAAAGAAGAGAACAAGGCCTTTAAAGTGGAAAAATATCTACACACCTATCCTAACTGCTGGCGTACGGATAAGCCGATACTTTATTATCCATTGGATTCATGGTTCATAAAAGTAACAGAATACAGAGATAGAATGGTAGCGCTTAATAAAGCGATCAATTGGAAGCCCACATCGACTGGTGAAGGAAGATTTGGTAATTGGTTGGCTAATGCAAATGATTGGAATCTTTCAAGGTCCAGGTTTTGGGGTATTCCCTTACCTATCTGGCGAACAGAAAACGGCAAACAAGAAAAGATCATCGATTCCATCGCCACCTTGAAAAAAGAAGTACAAAAGTCTGTAGATGCAGGATTGATGGATGAAAACCCTTTAGCGGGTTTTGAAGAAGATGATATGACCGATGCAAATTATGAGCAGGTAGATTTGCATAAGAACTATGTAGATCAATTAGTCCTAATATCAGAGGATGGAGAACCGATGAGAAGGGAAAGTGACCTGATAGACGTATGGTTCGACTCGGGTTCTATGCCCTATGCGCAGTGGCATTATCCTTTTGAGAAGCCAGAAAGCCGTATGCAGGCAGATTTTATCGCCGAAGGTGTGGACCAAACACGAGGATGGTTCTATACCTTACATGCCATCGGTACGCTGGTGTTTGATAGGCCAGCTTATAAGAACGTTGTATCAAATGGGCTTGTGCTGGACAAGAACGGACAAAAGATGTCCAAAAGACTCGGCAATGCCGTGGACCCGTTCAAGACGATCGAAGAATACGGGGCTGATGTTACGCGCTGGTACATGATCAGTAATGCGAATCCCTGGGACAATCTAAAGTTCGACCTGAACGGTCTTGCAGAAGTAAAAAGAAAATTCTTTGGTACGCTCTTTAATACTTATTCTTTCTTTGCGCTTTATGCGAACATCGATGGATTTGCCTACAATGAAGCAGACATCGAGCACTCCAAAAGACCGGAGATCGATCGATGGATACTTTCAGAACTCCATACGTTGATCAAAGAAGTAGACCATTATTATGCGGATTACGAACCTACTAAAGCTACAAGGGCGATCGCTGATTTCGTGCTTGAGAACTTAAGCAACTGGTATGTCAGGTTAAGTAGAAGACGTTTTTGGAAAGGTGATTATAAGGAAGATAAGATCTCTGCTTATCAGACGCTCTTTACTTGTTTAACAAAGGTTGCCCAGCTTATGGCACCTATCGCTCCTTTCTATTCGGATAGACTTTATAAAGACCTTGTTTCTTCGGTAAGTGTCACCTCAGCATCAGAAAGTGTTCATCTTGCCCTGTTCCCTGAAAATGAGCCGAATAAAGTAGATGATCGGCTGGAAGATAAAATGCATAAAGCACAGACTATCTCTTCATTGGTTCTATCGCTTCGCAAAAAGGAAAAGATCAAGGTCAGACAACCGCTGCAGAAAATATTGATACCCGTATTGAACAAAGACACCAAGGCTGAGATCGCCGAAGTGGAAGAGCTTATCAAAAGTGAGGTAAACGTCAGGGAAGTAGCTTTCATAGATGATGCCTCAGGGCTTTTGATCAAAGACATCAAACCTAATTTCAAGGTATTGGGCCCACGTTTCGGAAAATCGATGAAACAAGTTGTACAACAGATCAATTCCTTTGGGAAAGATGAAATAACACAGCTGGAGAAAGGCCAGGCGATACAGATAGAAGTTGATGAGGAACCTGTCAAGATAACGAAAGATGATGTAGCAATACTTTCCCAGGACATTGAAGGCTGGAAAGTAGCTTCAGCCGGTAATATCACTGTTGCCCTGGACGTAAGCCTTACTGACGAACTTCAGAATGAAGGTATAGCCAGAGAGCTGGTGAACCGGATACAGAACTTAAGAAAGGAAAGCGGTTTTGATGTAACCGATAAGATAGACATTCGTTTAAAAGAACATCAAACCCTGGAAAAAGCAATAAATGAAAATTTAACCTACATTAAGCAGGAGACTTTAGCAGCATCTCTTATATTTGTGGGTCAATTACATGATGGAGTAGATGTTGAATTTGATGAGATCAACACTACGATCCACATACAAAAACATAAATGAACATGTCAACAGACGAACAAGTAAGATATTCTGACGAAGAGCTACAGGAGTTCAAGGAGCTCATTGAAGATAAGATCGAGAAAGCGCAAAAGCAGTTAGCGTTGTATGAGAACGCCTACAAGAATGGTAGCTCTAATGATACCGAAGATACGGCACCTACGTTCAAATCATTTGATGACGGAAGCAACACGCTGAGTAAAGAAGCTAATTCCCAATTGGCCATCCGTCAGGAAAAGTTCATTAGAGATCTGAAAAACGCGCTGGTCCGTATTGAGAACAAGACCTACGGAATTTGTCGCGTGACCGGAAAGCTCATCAACAAAGAACGTTTGAAACTTGTTCCTCATGCGACTTTGAGCATCGAGGCCAAGAACAAACAAAAATAGATCACCAATCTTGAAAGGGTCTATCCAGCAGGGCCAGATTGTAATATTCTGTCCTGCCGGTAATTTCCATACCTAGCCATTCGGGTCTTTCTATAAGTTCATTCTCGGTCTGGAGTTCAAGTTCTGCAATGACCAGACCATTGTTTCGACCGTGGAAGACATCTACTTCAAAAAGGTGTTTGCCATAAGTTATCACATTTCTCGTTTTTTCTATCTTGTCGTCACAAAGTTCCATGAGCGCACGAGCATCTCGAAGAGGTATGGGATATTCCCATTCCTGTCTGACTAAACCCCTTGCATCAGAAATCCCTTTGATGGTTAGAAATGCTTCTTCCCCTTTAATCCTAACTCTTACACTTTTCGCCGGGTCTTGCTGTAGGTAGGCTTGCTTTATGGAATAAGTATTTTCAGCATTTTTAAGGAAATCCAGGTCTTTTACGAGGAACTTACGTTCTATTTCTTTCATCAACTATGGATATAGATTGCAATTTTATGAAAAAATAGTATCAGACAGCTTATCAATAGTCTAATCACAGCTTATTTTTCGATAAGATATCTTATTTTTAGGGAATGGACTTTTATCCGCACATCAGAAAGATCATCCATGTAGATATGGATGCTTTTTATGCCTCAGTAGAGCAAAAGGATCGGCCGGAGTTAAAAGGTCAACCTATAGCCGTGGGCGGAAGTTCACAGCGTGGTGTTGTTGCTGCGGCGAGTTATGAGGCGAGAAAATTCGGTGTGAGATCGGCATTGAGCAGTGTGGTCGCCAAGCGGAACTGCCCGGAGTTGATATTCGTCAAGCCCAGATTTGATAGATACAGGGAAATTTCGAACCAGATCAGAGAAATATTCCATGAATTCACGGACCTTGTAGAACCTTTATCCTTAGATGAAGCCTATCTGGACGTTACCGAGAATAAAAAAGATCAGGAAAGTGCCACTTATCTGGCCAGGGACATAAGAAATATGATCTATGAAAAGACCGGCCTATACGCATCTGCGGGTATATCCATTAATAAGTTCCTGGCTAAGGTTGCTAGCGATATCAACAAACCGAACGGGCAGAAGACCATTTCCCCTAAAGAGGTCATTCCATTCCTTGAAGGGCTTGAAATAGGAGATTTCCATGGAATTGGGAAAAAGACGGCAGAAAAGATGAACCGATTAGGCATCTTTAACGGTGCAGATCTTAAATCCAGAAGCCTGGAATTCTTATTACAACATTTTGGAAAACGGGGAAACCACTATTATCAGATCGTGAGAGGTTTACATTTAAGTGATGTTCAGCCTACACGCATTAGGAAATCAGTAGGCGCAGAACGGACATTCTCTGAAAACCTCATTGCGGAAAACGACCTACTCGAAAAGATCGATCATATCGCTGATGAGGTAGCTGCACGATTAAAAAAACATCAGCTTTCTGGTAAGACCATCACTCTGAAGATCAAGTATAGCGATTTTACCATAAAGACGAGAAGTATAACGCTGGAAGATAACTTATCACAGAAGAACAAGATCTATAACTATGCCGTAGCACTTTTAAGACAGGAATCCCTGGAAAGGTCTGTGAGACTTTTAGGCATAACCGTTTCTAATTTTAGGACAGAAGTAAGGGAAGAGAACAATTTCATATATAGACAGCTAAAGATACCGTTCTAATGTTTTTACTCTTGTTTAAAAGCTGGTATCTATAACAAATATTAAGATATAGTCGTTCCCGATTAAGATATAAGATTTTAGATAAAATATAAATATCTTATTATCAAATATATAAATATTAAAAAAGCAATTTATTAGCGTTTTATCAAGCTCGTACTATAGCAAAGTATTACAAAAATTAAGATATCAAATTGCTTATTATAAGTACCAAGCATGGTTTTTTATGAATTTTTAATCAGGCAACAATGATTAAGATATTAAAATAATGCTGTTCTAATTGATATTTTCGCACTATAATGTACTAATTTTGCAATAAATACAATTGAATTATGAACAATGACCCTTATCAGTCCCATGATTATTTCAATATAGATGACCTCTTATCCGAGGAACATCATATGATCCGTCAAGCGGCGCGTGACTGGGTAAAAAGAGACGTTTCCCCGATCATCGAAGATGCCGCACAAAAAGCGGAATTCCCCAAGTCCATCATCAAAGGATTAGCAGAGATCGGTGCATTTGGCCCTTATATTCCTGAGGAATATGGTGGTGCCGGTTTAGACCAGATATCCTATGGATTGATCATGCAGGAGATAGAAAGAGGCGATTCAGGGGTGCGTTCTACAGCTTCTGTACAATCATCCCTGGTCATGTTCCCGATCTATCAATATGGAACAGATGAACAAAGGAAGAAGTTCCTCCCAAAGTTAGCGACTGGAGAGATGATGGGATCCTTCGGGTTGACAGAGCCTGATCACGGGTCGAACCCAGGTGGAATGACCACCAACTTCAAGGATAAGGGAGATCATTATCTGCTCAATGGTGCGAAGATGTGGATCTCTAATTCACCATTTTGTGATGTGGCCATAGTTTGGGCAAAAAACGAAGAAGGTCGTGTTCACGGACTTATCGTGGAAAGAGGAATGGAAGGGTTTTCAACGCCGGAAACTCATAACAAATGGTCATTACGGGCATCAGCTACCGGTGAGCTCATATTTGAAGATGTAAAAGTGCCCAAAGAGAATTTACTACCGGGCAGATCTGGACTTGGTGCACCATTAAGTTGCCTGGATTCTGCGCGTTATGGTATCGCCTGGGGAAGCATAGGTGCGGCCTTGGACTGTTATGATACTGCTATGCGTTATGCAAAAGAAAGAACACAGTTCGATAGACCGATTGCTGGTTTTCAACTACAACAAAAGAAATTAGCAGAAATGATCACGGAGATCACGAAAGCCCAGCTGATGGCCTATCGCCTTGGCCAACTGAAAAATGAAAATAAAGCAAGTTCATCTCAGATCTCCATGGCGAAGCGGAACAATGTGGAGATGGCACTGAACGTTGCACGTGAATCCAGACAGGTCTTGGGAGGAATGGGCATCACCGGTGATTATAGCATTATGCGACACATGATGAACCTGGAAAGTGTCATTACTTATGAAGGAACACACGACATCCATCTATTGATAACAGGTTTAGATATCACTGGGATATCCGCATTCAAATAAATGATGTTTTGTCTCAATAGATATTTCCCTACTTTTACAGACTGGAAATCCTAGCATTTTGAAGACCATCTATTTTGCCAGCGATAATCACTTGGGAGCACCTGATCATACACAAAGTTTGGAAAGAGAAAGAATTTTTGTGAAATGGTTAGACCAAATAAGTGAAGATGTAGATGCGCTTTTCTTGCTAGGTGATCTTTTCGATTTTTGGTTTGAATATAAAGAAGTAGTGCCCAAAGGTTTTGTCAGGGTCATGGGTAAATTAGCAGAAATGAGCGATGATGGTGTTCCCATCCATTTTTTTGTAGGCAACCATGACCTTTGGATGAAAGATTATTTTCAAAAAGAGCTTGGTGTAAAGGTCTATCACCAACCCGAGATATTCGAATTCGACCAAAAGAAGTTCCTCATCGGTCATGGAGATGGATTAGGTCCTGGCGACAAGGGTTATAAACGGATGAAAAAGTTGTTCGTCCATCCCCTGAGCAAATGGCTTTTCCGCTGGTTCCATCCTGATCTTGGTGTAAAATTGGCTCGACATTTGTCCGTAAAGAACAAACTGATATCCGGAGAAGAAGATAAACATTTTCTGGGAAAGAATAACGAATGGTTAGCCCAATATGCGCTACGAAAACATCAGCAAAACCCTTGTGATTATTATCTATTTGGACATCGGCATTTACCTATGGAGATAAAGGTTTCTGACAATGCGTTCTACTATAATCTAGGTGACTGGATCGAGCATTTTACTTATGGAAAATTCGATCATGGAAGATTTGAACTGATGCAATACCAGCTAAACAAAGAAGATAAAGCGGCAAAACGCCACAAAGCTTAATTATCTTTGTTAGTGTCTTTTTCGTCTTTCTTGGATTCTTTTTTTGATGAAGATTCATCGATCTCACCTTCTGAAGAGGCATCTTTAAACTCTTTGATGCCACTACCTAAACCTCGCATGAGCTCTGGTATCTTTTTGCCACCGAAGAGCAGTAGAATGGCCACGCCTATGACCACCCATTGCCAGGGACCCATGAAATATATTAAATATTCTAAATTCATTTAATTTGATTGAATTACAAAAATAGCAAATATTCATCAATTGATGATGAACTATAACAACTTTGATTTCTGCTATTAATGTATCTTTGTTGATGCGAATCAAGCTTGATGCAAAAAAAGAAGAAAAAAAAAGAACGCATACTGGAGAAGCTGTTACATCGTTACAGGCTCGTCATCCTGAACGATGACACCTTTGAAGAGCGTATTTCTTTCAATATCAACAGATTGAACGTCGCCATAGTGATCATTTTCCTCTCTTTAATATTGGTTTCCCTTACCTCAGTGTTGATCGCTTTTACACCATTAAGGGAATATGTACCTGGATATACTACTGCATCCGTTAAAAATAAAGCAACTCGATTAGTCTATGAAGTTGATTCGCTGGAAACAGAACTTGCCCAGACCAAAACTTATTTCAATTCCATAAAAAATGTGCTAACAGGTGATATCGATGCTGCTCGTATTAAAAAGGACAGTATGGTCTCCAGAGATACCACATCTGAGGAAAACCTGGATATTTCCCCATCAAAAGCCGACTCGTTACTACGGGAACAAGTGAAGCAGGAGGAAAAGTACAATCTTTTACCAGAAGCGGTATCCAATACGGATTACACGTTGTTCGCACCTATAAAAGGAACCGTTTCCAGGTCTTTCGAAGCAGAGGAAGCGCATTACGGAATCGATATCAATGCCCGTGAAGGATCTCCGATAAAGGCCGTAAGGGATGGTTCGGTCATTTTCTCAGAATGGACGGTTGAAACGGGTTTCGTTATCATCCTGGAACATCAGTTCGGTTTGATATCCGTTTATAAGCATAACGAAAATTTGCTTAAAGAACAAGGCGATCTGGTAAAAAGTGGCGAAGTTATCGCAAGACTTGGTAATACAGGTACGTTGAGCAGTGGAGCCCATCTACATTTTGAACTTTGGAGCGATGGCTATCCGGTCGACCCGGAAGATTATATCAATTTTAATTAGTTTCCTTATGTTAATTAAACGTATCGGTGCACAAATATTCGCGAGGTATATCGTCAAAAAGACGAAGAAGTGGATGGAAAGACCTGTCGATTCCCAGCGGAGGATACTCAGCGACCTGATCAATAAGGGAAAGAACACAAAGTTCGGGAAAGACCATAAGTTCAATGAGATAAATAATTTACAGCAATTTCAAAATAATATTCCCGTAAGGAACTATGAGGCATTAAAAGATTATTTTGATCAGGTGGCCGCTGGAAAGCCAGATATCCTCTGGCCAGGAAAACCGCTCTACTTAGCGAAGACATCAGGGACCACGAGTGGCGCTAAATATATTCCGCTCACCAGGGATTCCATGCCTAATCATATAGAAGCGGCCAGGAATGCCATCCTCCACTATCTTGATGAAACCGGTAATTATAAAATTGTGGATAAAAAGATGATCTTCCTTCAGGGAAGTCCGGTCCTGGAGGAGAAGAACGGAATAAACATTGGTCGTTTATCCGGTATCGTAGCTCATTTCGTACCTTCTTACCTTCAGAAGAACCGCTTACCTTCCTGGGAGACCAATTGTATGGAAGATTGGGAAGAAAAAATAGAAAAGATCACCGATGAGACTGAGCAGGAAGACATGGGCATCATCAGCGGTATCCCATCATGGGTACAGACCTACTTTGAAAGACTTTACGAAAGACATCAACAAAAGATCGGTGAGCTTTTCCCTAACTTCGACCTTTTCATTTATGGAGGTGTAAATTATGAACCCTACAGGAATAAATTTGAAGATTACATTGGAAAATCCGTAGATAGTATTGAGCTTTTCCCGGCATCAGAAGGATTCTTTGCCTATCAGGACCGGCAAGATGCTAATGGGATGTTACTTTTGCTCAATGCCGGCATTTTCTATGAGTTCATTCCGGTGGATGATTACCTGACCGGTGAATGGAAGGCTATAGGGATCGAAGACGTGGAAAAGGAGGTTAACTATCTTTTGATCATCAGTTCAAACGCCGGTCTGTGGCGCTATAATATCGGGGATACCATAAAATTCACAAGTTTAAAGCCTTATCGCGTCATTGTTTCTGGTCGTATCAAACATTATACTTCAGCCTTTGGCGAGCATGTTATCGCCTCGGAAGTGGAGAAGGCCATTAAGCAAGCTTCCGATGAACACAAGGTCAGCGTTAATGAATTTACGGTAGCACCACAGATCGATCCTCCTTCAGGCTTACCTTATCATGAGTGGTTCATAGAGTATTCTGTTCCGCCCAAAGATAAAGAGGCATTCGCCAGGTCGCTGGATGATATGATGCAACAGCAGAACCCTTATTATAAAGACCTTATCAGCGGAAAGATTTTAAGGAGATTAGTAATAAGCCCAATAAAAAAAGGCGGATTCCAGGAATATATGAGATCACAAGGAAGATTAGGTGGTCAGAACAAAGTAGCCAGATTGGCAAACGACAGAAAGATAGCAGATAAGCTAGAAAAATTTAAAAAACAGTAGATATGGCCAACTTATGGGATACGGACCGCGTAAGAGCACGCGAAAGCACTAATGCGATTGAGCGCATCTACATCACTATGCGGCATCTTTTCATCAGAGGATTCTATAAGCCGATGGGCGTTTCCGGGAAAACACTCCGTGAATCATTACTGACCTTGCGACCGGAGATCTATGGAACGATTGCCGAGGATAAGGTAGAACTGAACGGATTGCTTTATGTCTTAGAACGATTGCCCAAAGGGATAGAATCCTGCACCTATATCAATCTTACGAGCAATGAAGGTTACGCGCAGTCGCATTTCCAGCCTATCATTCCACCTAAACGACGAAGGAACTGCTATCGGATAGACGAAGAGCAGATGAACATAGAGATCACACGAGGTAGGTCTGAGATCTATGATATCCTGACGCATCTGACCTTTATGTTCATAGAATCGCACAAGATCATGAACAATGTCCTGGTCAGCGATTCCGGTAGTGTGACCCGCGATTGGGAAAAACTGAAAGAAGCCGTCAAACAAAAGGAGCTCGATCATAAGGAGCGCGATATTGCCATCACCCATGTGGCCAACATCCTGGGAAGGACGTTCTCAGAAGTATTAGAAGTTTATGACCAATTTGCAACACATAATGACCCTGACCGCTTCATTCGGTTCATCTATGACCTGGGCAAGTTGGCCTTAGATGAAGAGGTAAAGAACGAGAAACGGATCATCACTTTTAGTCCGGTGTTAAGAGAGCGTTTAGGTCATCATATCCATGGCGAGATGTGGGCGAACACCATCAAGCAAAAGCTAGTAGATCACGACCTGTTTAGAAGGGATATCCATATCATCAGTGCAAATATGCATAGTGTGATGAACACGCTATTCGCGCCACAAGTCTTTTCGAAAGAATGTAAAGCAAAAGGCATACTCCATGTCTATCAGCAATTAGCAGAACCTGGGAACGATAAAATGCGGGAGAAGATCACGCATCATGCTCTGGAAAATGGTATGTACTTCCTGGAAGACGCAAGTGGGACGAACATTAACGTACAGGTTTTTGACCTGAACAAATGTACCGGTCTGGAGCAAAGTTTTGATATCGGGAAAAAGAAGAATCTTCCTGTTTTGATCGTTATGGACTATGCTTTTGGCGAACAGGCTTATGAGACTATGGAAGAACTTTTAAAGCCTTTCTTCACAGATGATGAAAAGGAATATATGCCCGTAGGTTCCATATCCATCATGGGAAAAGCAGGTATCCTAAAAGGCGTGAAAGGTGATATTATGATACCAGATGCGCATTTGTTCGAAGGTACGGCAGATAATTATCCGTTTCACAACGAATTAAAGGTCAGCGATTTTGAAGGTCATGACCTACAGGTACTTTCCGGTGCGATGATGTCCGTGCTGGGAACTTCCTTACAGAACCGGGACATTCTTCATTTCTTCCACCATTCCAGTTGGAACGTCATAGGATTGGAAATGGAAGGTGCGCATTATCAAAAGGCCATTCAGGCATCCGGGAAACTAAGAGGCAATATCAAACCGAACGTAAAAGTTCGTTATGCCTATTATGCCAGTGATAACCCGCTACAGAGCGGTAGCACTTTAGCCTCAGGCGGGCTGGGAGTTACCGGTGTGAAGCCCACTTATCTGATCACAGAAAAAATTTTACAACAGATCTTAAATTCCTAAATTTGACATCTTAATTTTAACCAATATATGGAAAATATTCTTGTTACCGGCGGTGCTGGGTTCATAGGAGCTAATTTCATCAATTACATCTTAAACGAAACCGATGACCACATTGTTAACCTGGATGCACTCACTTATGCCGCCAATAAAGATAATATTGAACAAAAGGATATAGACCGATATACTTTTGTAGAAGGTGACATTCGGGATAAGGAATTTTTGATCCAGCTTTTTGATAAATACCGGTTTACTCGGGTCATCCATTTTGCGGCGGAATCCCATGTTGATAATTCTATTGCTGATCCATCCGCGTTCGTGGAGACCAATATCACAGGAACTTTCCATCTCCTACACACGGCTTATCAATTATGGATGGAAAAGCCATTCCAGCTCAAAGAAGCTTTCAAGGAAGCCAGGTTCTTACATGTATCCACCGATGAGGTTTACGGAACCTTAGGGAAAGAAGGCTTGTTCACGGAAGAAACACCTTATGCGCCCAATTCTCCTTATAGTGCTTCAAAAGCATCATCAGACCTCTTAGTACGCAGTTACTTTCACACCTATGGTATGCCAGTGGTCACCACGAATTGCTCTAATAACTATGGACCGTATCAACATGATGAAAAGCTCATACCGGTCATTACCCGTAAAGCCTTGTTTGGTCATGATATTCCTATATATGGTGACGGGAAGAACATCCGCGATTGGCTTTTCGTAAAAGACCATTGTCGCGGTATTCATCTTGCCGTAGATAAAGGTAGAAAAGGAGAAACTTATAATATCGGTGGGAAGAACGAGCGTGAAAACATTTATATCGCTCGCAAGATCTGTGAGATGCTTGACAAATGGAAGCCTCGCAATGATGGACTTTCCTATAAGGAACAGATCACGTTCGTGGAGGATCGACATGGTCATGACTTCAGATACGCGATCGATGCTTCTAAAATTGAAAATGAACTCGGCTGGAAAGCCAACGAGAACTTTGAAACCGGTATAGAAAAGACCGTTCGCTGGTATATAGATAAATACACTAAAAACTGATCATTATGAAAGGAATTATACTTGCCGGAGGCTCCGGTACACGCTTACATCCCTGCACATTAGCTGTAAGCAAGCAGTTAATGCCCATCTACGACAAGCCGATGATCTATTATCCTTTATCAACATTGATGTCAGCCGGTATCCGGGAAATTTTGATCATATCAACTCCGCAAGACCTACCTTTGTTCAAAAAGCTCTTAGGTGATGGCAGTTCTCTGGGCTGTCGTTTTGAATACGCTGTACAGGATGAGCCTCGCGGACTGGCGGAAGCTTTCATTATAGGTGAGGATTTTATCGGCGATGACAAAGTAGCACTGATATTAGGAGATAACATTTTTTATGGAACGGGTCTGGACAAGTTGTTACAGTCCAATATAGATCCCGATGGTGGTGTGGTCTATGCGTATCATGTTCATGATCCGGAGCGGTATGGTGTCGTAGAATTTGATGAGCATGGTAAAGTCTTATCTATAGAAGAAAAGCCTAAAAAGCCAAAGTCTAATTATGCCATTCCAGGTATATATTTTTTTGATGATCAAGTAGTAGATATTGCCAAAAATGTTAACCCCAGTAATAGAGGCGAATTGGAAATTACTGATATCATCGATCAATATCAACAAAAGAACCAACTCATGGTAAGCGTTCTTGATAAAGGCACTGCCTGGTTAGACACTGGAACCTTCCACTCGCTTATGCAAGCTTCTCAATTTGTTGAAGTGATCGAACACCGGCAGGGATTAAAGATAGGATCAATAGAAGAAGTGGCATACAGAATGAACTTCATAGATAGGGAACAAGCTGAAAAATTGATTCGGCCGCTCATGAAAAGCGGTTATGGTAAAGGAATCTTAAATTAATATATGAGAATAATAGAGCAACCCCTAAAGGATTGTTACGTCTTAGAACCAAACGTTTTCCGCGATGATCGAGGCAGCTTTTTCGAATCTTTCAATAAGCGGACCTTTGAAAAGGTTATCAATAAAAAGATGGATTTTGTTCAGGACAATCAATCCATATCTGCTTATGGTACGGTTCGTGGATTGCATATGCAAACTGGTAAATATAGTCAGGCAAAGCTCATAAGGGTCGTCTTAGGTGAAATACTGGATGTTTGCGTTGATCTAAGGCTAGATTCACCTGATTACGGAAAACATTTCAGCATAAAGTTGAACGCAGAAAATAATTATCAAATGCTTATCCCACGAGGTTTTGCTCACGGCTTTTCCGTTCTATCTGAAACGGCCATTTGCGTTTATAAATGTGATAATGTTTACGATAAGGCTTCTGAAGTAGGTTTTTATCATGCAGATGAACATTTAGGTATAGATTGGATCGTGCCTGAAAATAAAAGGATCATATCAGAAAAAGACCAGTATCAACCTTTATTAAAAGACACAGCCTTTTGGAAAGAGTATTGATCAGCGGTGCAAATGGACAACTGGGGAAATGTCTGCAAAGACAAGCGAAGCATTATAATGAATTTGAATTTCATTTTTTAACTTCTTCAGACTGGGATGTAACTGATCATGAATCAACCCGAGCTGTTTTTGATGAAATTCAGCCGGATATTATGATCAATTGTGCGGCTTATACGAACGTAGACGGTGCAGAAGATGAAAGAGAAAAGGCATTTTCTATTAATGCTGATGCTTTATTAGGGATAGTGAATCACTGTAACCATCACGAGACTCACCTTTTACATGTATCTACTGATTATGTATTCGACGGCAAAAAGTCCAGTTCGTATAGCGAAACCGATCAATGTGCACCTATTAATGTTTATGGACAAAGCAAACGACAGGGCGAACAGGTCATAGAACAAAATGCTCATCATGCTTCTATTGTCAGGACATCCTGGTTGTATTCTTCCTTTGGCAATAACTTTTTAACGTCGATGCTATCTCTGGGGAAACAAGGAGTTGATCTTAGTATCGTGAACAACCAATATGGGTCACCTACTAATGCTAATGACCTGGCGTATTTTCTATTGTTATTAGCGGGTCATTCGGCTTCTGGGAATCATTATTATCACTTTTGTAACAGTGGAAAGACTAATTGGCACGACTTTGCAGAGGCAATTTTTGAAGTGGCAGGAATGGTAGACCAGGTTAATTTAGCACCTACGGACCATTATCCAACAAAAGCAGAACGCCCGGTTAATAGCCTATTGGATTGTACTAAAATAAAGGAACATCTAAAAGAGGAAATTCCGCATTGGCGGGAGAGTTTAGCAAATTGGTATGATAGGGATAAGAAAGATGCTTTGATTTAGAGGTCAAGAACTTATTTTCTACCTGTAATACCCTAATTTTGTACGAAAAATAATTGGATCAACCCATATATATCAATGCTAAAGGAAGCCTATCTGCCTTAGGCAAGAACGCGACCGAAGTTCTGGATAGCTATGATCAAAAAACCAACAATCTTTCGCTTGATGAAGCTACTCAATTGCCTGTCAGTCGGCTAAACCAATATGCCGATCAGCAACTACAACAAATCAGGGAAGAGGATCCGCGTTATAAAAAGTTAGACCGTAGCGTGTTAATGGCCATATATGCCGCTCGCCAATGTGTAGCATCGGCAGGTTGGGAAGATACAGATTATGGGATCAATATCGGCTCATCGCGTGGAGCTACAGGTTTATTTGAAAAATATCATAAGGATTTTTTAGATCATCATAGGGTCCATCCGCTCACCTCACCCACCACGACTTTAGGGAATATTGCCTCCTGGGTTGGTCAAGACCTTGCTAATAAAGGCATAAGGTTTAGTCACTCCATTACGTGTTCTACCGCATTTCATGCCTTGCTCAATGGTATTGCCTGGTTGAACGCGGGTATGAGCAACAAATTCCTGACCGGTGGAAGCGAAGCCGCTTTAACGCCTTTCACTCTGGAGCAGATGAAGTCCGTAAAATTATATTCCAAGCGTCCTATCAGAGATGCTTGCCAGAGCTTAAATTACGATAAAGAAGAAAATACACTGGTATTAGGTGAAGCTGCGGCGGTTTTTGCACTTTCTCATTCCGCCGATCACGCTACTGCTAAGATAACCGGTTATGGTTTTGCAGGAGAAAAGATAAGCAATCACGCTTCTATATCGGCTGATGCGCATTGTTTCCAGGATTCGATGAAGATGGCGTTACAAAAAGCTAACAGATCAAGGGTAGATGCCATCGTCATGCATGCACCTGGAACGTTAAAAGGTGATAAAGCAGAATATAAGGCCATTCAAAAGACCTTTGAGCCGCTTCCTGCCTTGACAACGAACAAATGGAAGATCGGTCATACTTTTGGCGCTTCCGGAGCCATGAGCTTGGAAATGGCCATACTTATGTTAGATGAGCAGGTGTTTTATAAAAACCCTTATTATTTAAGTAATCCACAAAAAGGTCAACTGGAAAGTATATTGCTCAATAGTGTGGGTTTTGGCGGAAACGCGGTTTCTATAATAATTGAAAAGATCTAAAGACTTAAATAGCGATCGGTAAATATGAAGTCTCATACTATCAGATCTAATGACATGTATCTTTTTTGGATAAGGAATTAGTCGTGTCCGACTAATAAATAAGATTTTAGATATGAGATTTGAGATTGGACAATAAGAATAAAGATAAAAAGTGAATTTCTTAACATCAAAGGATAAAAAAATCCCCAAGCGAGCTTGAGGATCATCCTATTTTAAAACAAAAAAGTGTTTAAGCAGGCTCTACGGAAACATAGGATTTATCGTCCTTTGTTCTTTTGAACTTGACCACGCCGTCCACTTTTGCATGTAAGGTATGGTCTTTTCCAGCATATACATTGTCTCCTGGACGATGTTTCGTACCTCTTTGACGGACAATAATATTGCCGGCAACTACTTGTTGACCACCAAATAATTTCACACCTAATCGTTTAGACTCTGATTCTCTTCCGTTCTTTGAACTTCCTACTCCTTTTTTATGTGCCATGGTTCTATGCTTTTTGTAATGCTTCTATTAATTCTGCTTTTTTCAAGCTGGAATAACCTTCCAGTCCTTTCTCTTTAGCCATTGCCTTTAATTCAGCAACGGTGAGATCGCTTAGGTCTTGTTTATCGCTTTTTGCTTGCTTAGCTTCTTTTTGTTGAGAAGCCTTAGCCTCAGTTTCAGGTTTACTTTCAGTTTTCTTGCTCTCAGTCTTCCTGGTTTCAGCTTTAGAAGCTGATGAACCTTTACTACCGCTCGTGCTAATGGAATCTATCGTAATTTGGGATAGATATTGACGATGACCATTTTTTTTCTGATAACCTTTACGGCGTTTCTTTTTAAAGACGATGACCTTGTCGCCTTTAAGATGCTTGTTCACAGTCGCTGTAACTGACGCACCTTTGATAACCGGGGCGCCAACAGTAGTTTTCCCCTCATCGCTGATCAGGTAAACATTGTCAAAGGTCAGTTGCTTCCCTTCTTCCTGATTCAGGCGATGTACGTATAACTGTCGGTCTTTCGCAACTTTGAATTGCTGCCCTGCTATTTCTACAATTGCGTACATAACTCGTTTTTTATTTAAGTGTTTGCAAAAATAAAACTTTTTTTTAAAATAAGCTGATAATCTATTATCTATAAAAGAATTTATGCACTCATAAGGGTAAGATCTTCCTTGAGCGATCTGCTTTTGACCTTATATAGACTCTACTCATTCTATTATAACTTATTGAAATTTAGCAAAATAAATTGATTTTTTAACACTTTATATGTAAGGAAAAGCGTATATTTATACAATAACCTTGCATATGATACAATACACTTCTCAATTTCAGCTTAAATTTGAAGAATTTGGTAATCTTTGCCAAATGAAATTAGATCAAAATAATAGATGGATAAAACTTGCTTATCATTTTCCATGGGATGATTGTGTTAAAATATTCTCTGAATATTTTCCAGACATGGGAAGAACCGCTATTAACCCAAGGATTGTTATCGGTAGTCTTATCATTAAACATAAACTTTGTTTAAGTGATGAACAAACTGTTCAGATCATCGAAGAAAATCCTTACATGCAGTTTTTCCTCGGTTTAGATGATTTTGTGACTGAACCGCTTTTTTCTCCAAGCTTATTTGTAGAGTGGAGAAAAAAACTTGGCAATGATGCCTTCAACAAATTCTCTGATGTGCTAGCTATTGTTTGTGGAGCGAAGGATGAAGGCAATAAAAAAAGTGATATTGAAAACAAAGGCAAGCTTAAGTTAGATGCAACAGTTGCTGACCAAAACATCACTTCCCCGAATGATCTGAACTTATTGAACACAGCAAGGGAAAAGACAGAAACTATGATCGACACGCTCTTTGAACATGTCAGAGATCAATTAGAAGTCAAACCCAGAACTTACAGAAAAGTAGCACGAGAGAAATACCTGGCTGAATCCAAGAAAAAGCAAGTCAACAAAAAGACGCTTAGAAGAGTAATTCGATATCATTTGAACTGTTTAGACAGAAATATCAAGAACATTAATATGATGCTTGATATGCTTGAAGAAAACCCATTAAGGCATAAGACCTTGAGAGAATTTTGGATTATTCAAACCCTTAATGATCAACAAAGGAAAATGTATGATGAAAAATCGAATAGCTGCCCAGACCGAATCGTAAGCATAAGTCAACCTTATGTTCGCCCAATAGTAAGAGGCAAAGCTGGAAGGAAGGTAGAATTTGGAACAAAACTAGGTTTGACCTACGCTAACGGTATAGCTAAAGCAGAAACGCTAAGCTGGGATGCTTATAATGAAAATGCCGATTTAATACCACATGTAGAATCATACAAAGTGCTTTATGGCTATTACCCGGAATTAGTACAAGTTGATAAAATATATGGTTCTAACAAAAACAGAACTTGGTGTAAAGAAAGAAATATCCGCTTAACCGTAGTTGAGAAAGGTAAAAAAGCGGAACTTACAGAATACCAAAAGAGAAAACGAAAAAAGGAATACAACGAAAGAAATCAAGTTGAAGGAAAATTTGGTCAAGCCAAACAAGGCTATGGTCTCAACAATATTAAAGCTAAATTAAGCAATACTTCCCAGTCATGGATCGGTGCTATAATTTTTATCACCAATTTAGTGAAGTTAGCAGAAATCTATGATTTTAAATTTTTACTTTCTGAGGAAACCCTATTTAAAACTATTCATATTTTTTAATTAAAACAAGTAATCATGAAACGAAAACTATTAATTTTATTAACTATTATGGGGTTTATCTCATGTAGTGAAGAATTTGAGACTAACGAAAATGAAAGTTTTGATAGCTCATCAGTTGTCACGAAAAATTTGGGAGATGAAAAACCAGATTTTCATAAGAAAATAATTCTAGGTAAAAGACTAAATAATCCTTATTCAGTATCTAGTATGCAATCTGCATTTAATTATTATAATCAAAATGTAGGCGATTCACCATTTGTAGAGAAAGTAGTAAAAGCAACTCATAATTATATTAAAATTTTACCAACTACAGAAGAACACTTGATAGCTTTGGATGATTTGGATAAGAGTGATGATGAAACATCACCAATATTACATGATTATCCTTTAAATTATGAAATTATAGAAGAAGGTGATTATTATATTTATCCAAAAGATGAGAATGATCTATATTATCCCGTTTATACTGTGATCCCGGTTGATTATCAATTACCAAGTAACTTGCCATATGAAATTATTGAACCTCTTTATTATCCAAAAGATGAAGAATTTGATGTTGAAACTGTATCCCTAGTATTTGCAGATTGGCAAGAAGATCTAAAAGCTCAATTTGGTACTGAGATTTATGAAAAAGATTTACCGAGGTTATTAAAATTATGGAAAGATTTTGATGAAGGAAATCTTACAGAAGAAGAATTTGAAGCAAAAGGATTTTTTAGCGGTTTATGGGATAGTTTGTTTGGGAGACGCTATAGACCAAACGGACACGTAAATGTTGAAAATACAGATACGAATAACTATGATCCTTTACAAAAGGCCAAAATTAGTATTGGAAGGAGTTTTTGGTGGAAATATACTTATACAAATGATAATGGTTATTTTAGTGCACCTAAAAAATATAGAGGTAAAGTTAGAATAAGGGCCAAATGGAGAGGTTATACAGCTACAATACGAAAAACTTGGAATGAAATTTTAGGTTTTTGGGTTTCAAACCATCTAATGACAATAAAAAGAAGTAATAACCCAAAAACTAAAAATATAAGTTATACAGAACCGCATGATGGAATTTTTGGTGTAGATTTACATGGTGGTCATCTCTGGTTTAAAGGAACAACTCATAATGGCTTAAGAAAATATATAGACTATTGCAATTTAAATGGTATTAATAAGACAATTAGCTATGCCAATGTTTGGAGTTTTGCTCGTGGAGGTTCTTCATCAAACCCTATGTTGTATAGGTATCCTCAATTACCAGCCATGGCTACCATAGCTGGTGTAGGTCAATCTAACTTTTGGCATGTAATGACGCAAAACATTTCAGGTAATTCCATTAGCCTAGTGCCTTGGTGGTTAAGACCAGATCAAATTTATCAAGGACTAAGAAATAAAAAAATTAATAATACAGGCAACAGTAATACTGTAAGAATACATCAGTTAGTCTTTCATGAGTCTGGTCATTACTCACATGCTCGCAAAGCAGGTTCCTGGTTTTGGGCTAATGTCTTTGCAACTGAATTGAGCAATACAATCAATGAAGACGGACCCTATGCTGATGGCAGCCAACCATCTTTTCAAGCAGGTGCAAGAATTGGTCTTGCAGAAGGTTGGGGTACTTTTACAGAATTTAAAATTACTAACTTTTACTATGGTAAATCTTATATAAATTCAATAAACGGAACTGGATTTTATCCTGCTTTTGCTTTCAACAATAACCAAAGCATAGATAGATTTATGGAAAACTTCAATGTTTATGATAGACCTATGAGTTTTAATAGATTTGATGATAGAAGCTGGTTTTTACATGGGATTATGTGGGATTTATTAGATGACAGAAATGAAATTTATTCATTTGGAACCCCAATTTCAAAGAGAAGAACAGGTGATGGTATTTTAATAAATGGCATTATAGATAATATTAATATAGGAACTATTAATAATTTTGACCTATCACCAATATTTAATGCCTTAGAAAGTAACGTGGATAATCAGTGTGATTTACTAAACCGTCTTAGAAGTAATCATCCAAATTTAATAAGTGAACTTAATCAATTATTCCTTAGCTATGGATACATATGTGATATACCTGTTACTTAAGAAAATTTATTTTTATTCTTTTTTAATACTTCTTCTCTTATTATGTACCGCATGTCCTGGAGAGGAGAACTGTTTTGACTTAGGTAGTACAACTAGAGTGAACGACTTAATACTATTGACGCCCAAACAGACAGAATATAGTCAAGGTGATGAAGTTACTTTAAGCTTAAGTATACCTGCAACGAATTCTTATTTTGGTAATGAAATTAATCTTTTTCATGAAACAGGTGATCATTCAGCATTATTAGCTTTAGGGTTTAATCAGTTATTTATCGGTAACCAATTAAATATATTAATAGGAACTGATGGTAATTCAGAAAATATCAACTGGTACTATGCAGTTTACAATGAGAATAATGAAACTTATGAATTAGAAATAGAAATTTATTTAAATAGAGTTGGTGAATACTCATTTATGACAGATGATTCGCTTGTATTTGATGGTGGAGGATGTAATAGATTTAGACTTGATACCAATGTTTTATGGGAAGATATTGGTATAATTGAGTTTACTGTTGTAGAATAAAAGAACATAAAAAACAATCATCAAACAAGAACTATTAATTTTTTGGGAGAAAAATCCATATTTAATTAGGGTTTACTGAAAAACTCACGTGACGCTTATTTTTTCACTAAATTCACTTTCAGTATGAAGACCGTTGAGAAATACTAAAACCTGATTTAGTCGTTTTATTTGCTGATGAATTTTTTAGAAGATGAACAATTTGAACTTTATTTCGGTTTACAATAAATCCTTGCCATTAGCGGAAGACGCATAAAAACCTTTTAAAGCTTATCCTATTTTTAAGCTGAATTAAAAGTGTATATTTGCATATAACTACGATTTTCGTAGTAAAATGAAAACACAAACTAATTGAAAACGGTTGAAGAATTTATAGATCAGCAAAGAGCACTTGGCCGCTATTCATTTACGTGGAATAAGTTAAGAGAGTCTTTTGATCAATCAGACAAGGCCTTGAAACAGGCACTTTTTCGGCTTAAGAAAAAAGGGAAAATAGTCTTAATCAAAAGTGGTTTTTATGTAATCATTACACCTGAGTTTTCGAAAGCAGGAATGTTGCCGGCCAACCTATTCATTCACGATCTGATGCAACACCTTGATAAAAACTATTATGTTGGAATGTTTTCAGCGGCAGCACTACAAGGAGCTTCACATCAAGCAATAATGAATTACTATGTTGTAACTGATCATCCTCCGATAAGAAGTATTAAAAATAAAAAAATGACACTTAACTTCTTTACTAAAAAAAAGTGGTCAAGTCAATTCATTCTTCAACGAAAAACAGATGCTGGTTATATAAATATTTCTTGTCCTGAATTAACCGTTTTAGATTTACTGAATTACGGTAATTTCAGTATCAGTCGAGTGGCAACCGTTCTGAAAGAGTTATCAGAATCGTTTCAAACAAAGCGGTTAAACTATGTTATTCAAGATGCGAGCACTGCTTCTATTCAGCGATTAGGATATTTAATAGATATTCTTAGTATTGATCCCTCTTTCAAAACCTTAATTTATCGTGAGCTTACTAAAAGAAAAAAATTCCCTGTAGCTTTATCTAAAACGGCTTCAAAAAAGGAAAATATTAACACCACCTGGAAAGTAGTTGAAAATATAACTGTGGAAAGTGACTTATGATACCTAAACGATTTATTCAAGAATGGAGCCAACAAGCTCCCTGGAACTTACCAGAACATATAGAACAAGATTTAATCATTAGCCGTGCTTTAGTTGCATTATTTTCTGATGAATTTTTGAGTGATAACTTAGCATTTAGGGGCGGCACAGCATTGCATAAGTTATTCCTTGATCCAGCACCCAGATTTTCTGAAGATATTGACTTAGTGCAGATCAAAAAAGGTCCTATCAAACCTATTTTAAAGCAAATTGATAAAGTTATAGACTTTTTTGAACAGAAAAGAGTGGTAAAAGTCAAAGCAAACAACAATACAATAATTTATCGCTTTAATTCTGAATTCAATTCAGATACTCGGATGAGATTAAAAATTGAAATCAATTGCAGAGAGCATTTTCATTTACTGCCTTGGCAGTTTTTTCCTTATAAAATGAAGAATGATTGGTTTACTGGAATTACATCTATTAGAACTTATGATGTTCACGAATTATTGGGAACAAAACTCAGAGCACTTTATCAACGTCGTAAAGGGAGAGATCTTTTCGATTTATATTTTGCTGCACAACATCTTCCCTTAGATAACGAAAAAATACTTGATGTTTACCAAAAATACATAGCGTTTGCAGTAAATACTCTTCCAACATATAAACAGTTTCTGCAAAATTTAAAAGAAAAAGAAAACAATAAAGAATTTACAGGCGATACAGAAGGTTTGTTAAGACAGGAGATTATTTATGATGAAACCAAAGCATTTGAGTGGCTTAGATTAGAGTTATTGGAAAAACTTCGATAACATTTCTTGTGTTAAGTTCTGTTCAAGATGAACAATTTGAACTTTATTTCAGTTTACAATCAATTTTTTTAAACTAAGATTTGAATCATTAAAAATTTTAACCCAATACATCCCAGCCGGTAAATGAGAAACATCAAGACGAAAATTTGTCTGCTTAAAACCAGATCGCTCAGCAATTTTTTTACCGCTTAAGCTAAATAGCTGAATTTTCCTAACAGGAAAAGATGTTTCTATCTGAACATGATCCTGAGCCGGGTTGGGATAAATACTTACTTCGTTTTTTAATTCTACTTCATTTACGGATAGCGATTGGCAAAGAACATGATCATTAAAAAAGTTCAGCATTCTAAATCCGGCGTTGATATCCTCATTGGTTTCACCCAATTGCGGCTCTAAAGAAGGAATCTCGTTTCCGGGCCAGGTATGACCGCCATTGATGATTTTGTAAAAATAAACGTCACTACTGCAATCGCAATTATCATAAGTGAGTAGCTCAACAGTAGAATTATCATCTGTAACTGTATCGGGTAAACTGGTCGTTTGTGGCGTAGGATCACAATTGTTCTTATTTACCCAAAACTGCACGGCTGCTTCTACTCCAATGATGGGTTCCACATTGGGATTGGTCATCGCTCCGCCGTTATACGGAATTTCAGGATCGGCTGTTCCTACTACATAGAGCATCGGCGTTGCTTCATCGGTATTGCAATCCGCTGATTGGCTCACGCCTAAAGAAGAACCTAAGGCGGCAACGGCAGACAATTCGTCCGGAATTTCACAAGCTAAGGTTTGCGTCATAAAACCGCCATTGGAAAAA
>CAJXLO010000023.1 GCA_913056525.1 uncultured Psychroflexus sp. | reverse complement strand
GAAAATCTGTTAAGGGAATCGCCGTTCCAAAGAATGGCAAAACCAGAAGAAGTAGCGCATGCCATATTGTTCTTAGCCTCTGATGGAGCGGCTTATTCATCTGGCACGATCATCGATGTCAATGGTGCGAGTTATTTGAGGAGTTAATTTATCAATATATACTTCATTACTTACGCATTAAAAAACTGTTCCTTAAAACGTTACTTTTTATATAAAGCAAGTGTTCTGGTCTTTCTTTGGATGTGCCTGGAAGTTCATTTTTCCATATTTCTTATTTGCTATTCATTTTATATATCATCTAAAAAATGCCAGATTCTTACTTTGTATTTGAAAACCAGTCGTTTTAGCCTTGATAAGTTTTCTTTCATCGTTGATGAACTTGCGATAAGGTGTAACGCAATGTATAAACAGTCAATTAGAAATGTTAGTGCTCATTATAATCGTAGCCTGAAAACAAAATTAGGTGTGAAAGCCAGACCTGTTTGATGGAATCTATGGATATTTTCATTTTCGCCTATACTAAAGAATTGATCATATACATTATTATTACCTAATAAATTCCAAAACGATAAGCCAAGCCTAGCATCTAGGTCCTTAGATAATGAAAAATCATAAGTTGCGGAAAAGTCCAGCCGAAAGTAGTCTTTAAGGCGTTCTGCGTTAGGACTTTCAAATTGTATTTCCTGCGGTAATTCAGTTTGCTCTTGCCGAACATTAGTAGTAGTTGCACCCGAATGCCAGTTGAGACCGGTTGAAATTTTTAATCCATTGTTTTCATAATTCAATCCGATTGATACCACATGCCTAATATCCAGGTTGTTAGGAAATATAGAGGGTTCTAAACTCTCAAAATCATATTGATTTTCAGATAAACTGTAACTGATCCAGCCGGATATCGGATTAAAATTTTTATTGATCTGAAAATCCATTCCTTTTATAGTATAACTTCCATGCGTATCGGCTAGTTCAAATTGATTTTGAAAACCTTGTCCTCTAGTCGTTATACCATCTACTTGCTTATAAAAAACATCCGCATTTATAAACCAATCCTTTTTTACAAAATTGAGACCTGCCGCTATTTGATCACTTTCTATCACAGGTCTTATATCAGGAAGAGAAAGTACCCATCTACGATTTTCTACGCCTAAGAAATCGGTTTGTAAGTTTATGATCTGAGAAGTAACCTGACTTTTCTGCTCTGCTAAAACTTCCAGGTAAAGATCGTCTATAAACTCATAACTCAGATTTAACCTTGGTTCAGCGAGAATTTTATCAAATTTTGAGAAATGGTTGAGACGAGCTCCAATATTCAAATAAAAGCGTTCGTTCTTAGATTGATAGTTCAATTGAGAATACAAGCTATTCGTGATAATAGAGTTTTGGGTTTGTCTGAAAAGTTCCGGATCGTTTATTTGCTGAGAATTCAAAATGCCGATTTCTTTTAATTGATAACCACTCTCTAATGTAAAGCTTGAATGAAATTTATTTTGAACATTTAGTTTAAGTCCTAATTCTCTAACTTCATTGATCTGTTCTAAATTCTGCTGGTTGAGCAAGTCTCTATTTACAGCACTTTGATCATAGTTTGATGAGTATAATTGCAGTTGAGCGCTTACTGATGCTGACCATTTTTTCTCATAATTTATACCGGCTGCAAAGTTGGTTTGTTCAAGTTGGCTTTTTCGGGTATTGATGTTATTCTCACTTTCATCAAATCTATTGAGTGAAAAGGAATCATCCGCATAGAATACACTTAACTTAAGAAAATCATCATTTGAGAGCTGGTGTTTATAATTCAAAGTTCCATCATAAAAACTAAAATCATCATTCTGTTTTAGCTCTGGTGTTTCAAATTCAGTCACTTGCGTATTTTGAAAAACCTTATCAAAATATCGGTCATAAGTATAACTTTCCCATATCGAATTTATAGATTGTCTGGATGAAAGTTCAAGAGATGCATTCTTACTTAGTGGCAACTCCACTTTTGCATCGATATTGGTTAGGTTTAATCCGGCTTCTGCTTTTAGATTTTGAACTATATCATTAGAAGATGACATGTTGATCAAACTGGAAACACCACTTCCGTATTTAGCGGAAGTCCCGTTTTTAACAAGTGAAGCAGATTGAGTGATTTGGGGATTAAAAACCGATATCATACCAAAAAAATGTGAAGTGCTATACATTTTAATGCCATCCCATAAAAATAAGTTTTGATCATGAGTGCCACCTCTAACGTTTAGATAAGATACACTTTCTTTTCTACTGATTATTCCCGGTAAGGCTTGTATGGTTTGCAGCACATCAGGTTCGACCAAACCGGGTAATAGACCAAAGTCTTTGTAGTTGATCTTTATACCTCCGGATGTAACCTTTTCAATACCTTGAGTAAGATAATCGGTTAAAATGACTTCATCTAACAACTCTATTTCTGTTTGTATCGGTAATTCTATACAATCTTTATCTGTGTCAGTATTAATCGTAAATGTTTGATCATTAAAATTTTTGGTCACAACTGAAAAAGTTATCTTATCACTATCTGTTAATATATAGAATTTGCCATCATCATTAGAAGCGTAGGTGTGATCATTAAATTTTAAATAAGCATGTTTTACTCTATTCTTAGTTTTATGAGCATGTAAGCTTATACATAAAGTTTGTGTATTGGATTGAGGAATTAGCAATATTCTTTTGTTATCGTGATGAGTGATCTGAAATGGAATATGCTTCCTCAAATGTTCAAGATGATCATCCAGGTCTTTTAAGTTTTGAGATTTTGGCACAATGACATGCTTCACTTTTTTGTCTGCATAAGAAAAAATAACATCGTATTGATTTTCAAGGTTGTTAATATATGAAGCTAAGCTGATCTTTTTATTATTCAGCTGCGCGTTAAGATTTAAGCATACTACAAGTGCTGGTATGATCAATAAATAACTACGAATATACTTCACTTATTTTTTGATAAAAAGATTTCTTTATCATCGATCCTATAAGATAAATCTAATGGTAATGTTATTGACTGGAGCGCTTTTTCCAGATCATCGTGACCGAAAGTGCCGGTATACTTTATCGTTTTATCTACCTGGCTGATATCAAATTCTACATCGTAATAATTTTTAAATTCCTGTAATACTATTTCTAGGGATTTACTATTTATAATGGTTTGATTTCTTTTCCAATCCGGTAGTTTAGAATTTGTCTTTCCTTTTTTTATATCATTATGAGTCATTGTAAGCACTTCACCTGCTTGAACTATAAAAGAATCATTCTTGAGATTTACCTTTACAGAACCTTCATAACAACTTACCTGAAATGAGTAATCTCTTGATTTTACATTAAATATAGTTCCTAAAACCTGAACATCTCCATGATCGGTTTTTACATGAAACGCATTACCGTTTTGAACCTTAAAATAAGCTTCGCCTGCTAAGAAAAGTTCTCTTTTTTCGTTCCAGGTATCGGGATGATAGCTTAGCTCTGAACGGGAATTCATATTTACTTCAGAATGATCAGGAAACTGGATAGTCTCTGAAGTTGCGACCTTCGTCGTGATCGATTTGGAGTCATCTTTCTGATATAAAATTTCAAATAAGCTAACAGAGAGAACCAAAGCTGTGATTATAGCGGCTGCTACGTAAATATATTGGATCCTCTTGTTTCTTTTTTTAGTAGAATTTATTCTGCCTTCCAGTTCTTCTCTGGAAGCTTCTTCATCAAAATCAGGCGCTTTGAAATGATGCGCTTTTTCTGAAATTTTGGCATAAGACGAATACTCGTCTAATTCCTTAAACGCTTCATATTCTTCCTGACTTAACTCATGATCAAGCCACTTCTTAATAAGTTTTTCTTTTTCATCCATAGTCTTATCAATAGAACAAGTAAAGCCTTGTTTTTCCTACCATAGTTAACTTAAATTCCGTCTATCTCTTCTTTTAATTGCTTTAAAGCCGTGTAAATTCTTTTTTCGACAGCCTTTCTGGAAATTCCTAAAATTTCAGCGATTTCCTTGTGCTTCTTCCCTTCTACTCTATTCAGCAAAAAAGCTACCCGTTTTTCTTCTGTTAAATGAGCTAATGCTTTTTGATACTTATCTAAATATTCTTTCTCCTCAAGATAAAATTCCGGATTTTTAAAGTCCGTATCATTCGGTTTCACCTTGTTTTTATAGGTTAAGACAACTTTATTATGTTTAATGACATTAAGGGTTTTATTATTAGCCACAGAAAAAAGATAACTTTTAGCTTTATCGGGTGTTATTTTTTTACAGTTTTCCCATAATTTTAAGAAAGCGGTTTGCACGCTATCTTTTGGATTTGTTGATTCACCAAATTTATAATAAATGAAATCATGTAGATCTTTCGCATACATCTGATGTATCTTTGAAAAGACTGATTGTTCACAACAATCTTTGTGTAAAGGTTTATTGTCTTTCATCCAAATCAAAAATATAAAAATAGTTAATGAAGTAGGAGTTTTTTTAATTTAATTGTTTATTTGATACATAATCATAATAATGAATAAGTTATATCTGATATTATTATTAGTTCTAGCAAGTTGCTATGATGACGATTCCGTGGTGGATCAATCCGATGATACAGCTCATAGAACTTCTGAAATGACCACTATGATCAAAGCAATGACCATGCACGATGCCGCATTTGATGATCATATTGATAACACTTCATGTTTAAGTTTAGTATTTCCTTATCAGCTCCACGTAAATTCAGATCCTATAACGATCAATACAATTCAAGAGCTTGAAAATTTAAGCGATGATGATGAAATTGAACTGATTTATCCTATTGAAGTTATATTTTTTGATTATCAAAAGCATCAGGTCTCAACACCGGATGATTTAGATACGGTGAAGAACATTTGTGATCAAAAATTTGAACTCGATCCAATTAATTGCTTTGATTTTGAATTTCCTGTGACCGTTAAAAGGATTAATGAAATAAACGGAAATTTTGATACTTCTCACCTGGAAAGTGATTTGGAGGTCTTTACCTTTTTTGATAATCTTCATGATGCTCATGCCTATGAGATCGATTATCCGATCAACGTCATAAACCATCAATCAGATACGCTTTCCATAAATTCTAATGAAGAATTTAAAACAACGATCGATCAATCTTCATTAAACTGCCAATAGCCGATTTATCTTGTTTTTACAAGATCAGATTCAAATCTATTGATAATTTGAAACGTTAAATAAATATTAAATTCAATATTCCGGGTAGTAACTCACGGCTGTGTATTGTCCAATCAATACATAACGTAAAATAGAAAATCATGAGATTATTACCTAAAATTACTTTGTTAGCATGTATGATCATCGGCACTTTTTCATGCTCAGATGATGATGATATGTCTTCAAATCCACCATCACAAAATGCTCCAGATTTGGTGGAAGCTGCGCAAAATGCCGGTCTAACCACTTTATTAGATGCTGTAGGTGCTGTTGATGGCTTAGACCAAACTTTACTGAATGCCGAAGCCATAACGGTTTTTGCACCTACCAATGATGCATTTCAAGATGCTTTAACCGCTTTTGATGCCAATAATTTAAACGAACTCGTTGAAAATATCGGCGGTGTAGATAATTTAGAAGTCGTATTAGGGTTTCATGTAGTGCCTGCCGTAGCTTTTTCAGCTGATCTCGCAGAAGGTGAACAAAACTTTAATACCTTGTCAGGTCAAGAATTAACGGTGACTAAAAATGGAACTTCAGTTACAGTTACTGACAGCAATGGAAGTATTTATAATGTTACAAACCCTGATGTCGAAATTGAAAACGGCGTTGTTCATGTTATTGATGGTGTTCTATTACCGGATTTACCTGACACAATAGTAGATCTGGCCGTAAGTAATAACAATCTTTCAAGCCTTGTCGCAGCTTTAGAATATACAGGCTTAGATGATACTTTAGCTGATAGGTCAGCTGAATTTACGGTATTTGCACCAACCAATGATGCTTTTTCTACTTTTTTAGATGGAGCGGCTTTAGAAGATCTACCGGTTGAAGTGGTTACTCAGGTCTTATTAAATCATGTGGTTATAGGAACAAATTTATCAACCGACCTGGAAACGTCTTATATTAACTCACTAGCTACATTTAATGATACTGATAACAATTTGAGCCTTTACATCAACATAGATAATGGTGTAACCTTAAATGGCATTTCATCAGTAACAGCTCCTGATAATGAAGCATCTAACGGTGTGGTTCATATTGTCGATCAGGTAATTGAACTTCCTACAGTAGTTTCGTTCGCAACGGCTGATCCTAACTTTAGTAATTTAGTTGCGGCTTTAACTGATCCAGGACAAGCTGATGAGAATTATGTGGATGTATTATCTACTCCTGTTGATGATTCTCCAGCTCCATTTACCGTCTTTGCTCCGACGGATCAGGCTTTCGTCGACCTTCTGGCAGAGTTGGGTGTTAATAGTATAAGCGATATCGATGCTAATACCTTAACCGCCGCCTTAAATACACATGTCATTGCCGGAGCAAATGTTAGATCAACTGATCTATCTGATGGAAGTGTAAGTACATTAGGTGCAGATCTGAATGTAGATGCTGCGAATGCTGTTCTTACGGATCCTAACGATAGACAAAGCAACATTATAGCTTTTGATGTCCAGGCAGCTAATGGCGTTATTCATGCTATTGATACTGTTTTACTACCATAACCTTTGTTTTTAAGTAAAGCAGTTTGACCCTTTAACCTTACTGATAAGTATTGTAATACAAAGCGTTGGACTCTGTAAACAATTTCAGGGTCCAACCCTCAAAGACGTTTCAATTAATATCTAAAACTAAGAACTATGTTAAAAATTAAACGAAGTATTTCAGAAGGCACAAAAAAAGTGCTGATGACTTTCATTTTTTTATTTTGCCTAAGCACTTATTCTCAAACCGCTGATGTCCAGATCATCCACAATTCAGCTGATCCGGCGGCGGAATTCGTTGACATCTATTTGAATGGCAACCTGATCGCTGATGATTTTGAGTTTAGAACAGCCAGCGCATTCTTGGAAGTTCCCGCAGAAACACCAATTAATATTGATGTTGCTCCGCAGAACAGTACTGATGTAAGTGATAGTATCTTCAATTTGAATACTACATTAACAGCTGATGAAACCTACATCGCCGTAGCCAATGGTGTGCTTGATCCATCGCAGTTTGATGATTCAGTGAACACTATCGGTTTTGGTATCGATGTATTTACAGGTGCGCAGCAATCTTCTACGAATGCCGGTGAAACAAGTGTGCTTGTTCATCATGGTTCTACGGATGCGCCAACGGTTGATATAGTCAATAATGCTGATGATGCTATATTAGTAGATGATATTTCATATACTGAATTTGATGGATATTTAGATCTGCCAACTGCTGATTATATCATAAATGTAGAAACATCAGATAATTCCAGTGTTGTAGCATCTTATGCGGCAAGCTTACAGTCCCTTGGTTTAGCTGACGAAGCAATAACCGTTGTTGCCAGCGGTTTCTTAGATCCAGCAGCTAATCAGAACGGTGCTGATTTTGGATTATGGGCAGCTTTAACTGCTGGTGGTCCATTAGTTGAACTAACTGAAACCATTGGAACTAATGCTTTTACAGATAGTAATTTCAGCTATTACCCTAATCCTGTTGATGAAAGATTGAACATCAGCTCTAATGGAATTGTTGAAACTGTACAAATCTTTAATATGGTAGGCCAAGAAGTTATTCAGGTAGAGCCAAATACGGAAAACCCTCAAATTAACATGAGCGGCTTACAGTCTGGTGCTTATATGATGAAAATAAGCATTAATGGAAGTGCTCAAACTTTCCGTATCATTAAAAAATAACTTGATGAATGTTGATTTGGTCCCGGAGCTACGGCTTCGGGATTTTTTTTGTAACTAAACTAAAAATCATTTTCTGATTAATGTTACATGGACGCAACCATTTAAACTTTCTATCATCTAATAAATGTAATAATTATAATTATGCTTTATATTTTAGGGATCTTAATAATTTTACTTGCACTAAATGTCCTACTATTAAAGTTCAGCTGTAATGGCTGTGAAAAAATAAGCGATAAGACCAGGACTTTTACTTACAAAAAGCAAAGTCGTAGTATCAGTTCACAACATCAAGTCGCTTTTGATAAATAATCACCATTTAATTTCATTTGACCCCAGAGATGCAAGATATTCATTGGTCTTACTAAAATGCTTATTACCAAACCAGTAGCCTTTGTTAGCACTTAAAGGCGATGGATGTCCTGATGTTAATATCAGATGTTTTTTTTCATTAATTAGACTTTTTTTTCTTTTAGCAGATCCACCCCAAAGTAAAAAAACCAGGTTCTCTTTTTGAGATGACAGAATTTCGATAACCTTATTTGTAAACTTTTCCCAGCCTTTTCCCTGATGACTTCCGGCTTGATGGGCGCGAACGGTCAATGTGGCATTGAGCAAAAGTATGCCCTGGTCTGCCCAACGCGTCAGGTCGCCAGATGCAGGTCTAGGCCTGCCAGTATCCTGCTCGATCTCTTTAAAGATGTTCTCTAAGGACGGTGGCTGCGGAATTCCTTCCGGTACGGAGAAGCACAGTCCCTGTGCCTGACCTTTGCCATGGTAAGGATCCTGGCCCAGAATGACCACTTTCGTCGTATCGAACGGGCAATGGTCAAATGCATTAAAAATAAGGTTTCCCGGCGGATAACAGGTGGTCGTTCGATATTCTTGCTTGACAAATTGAACTAATTCCTTAAAATAATCCTTATCAAACTCTTCTTGTAGAACTTTTTGCCAACTTTGATGAATATTTACTTTCATGTATAGCTATTTTTGTAATATTTTTGAATAGATGGGAAAAATAACAAATAAAGTGCTGACGGACCTGGAATATCCTCAGGTTTGTCAACAATTGAGCGAATATTGTGTAACCGACTCCGGCAAGGAAAAAGCCCTTAATTATCAACCATTTGATAAGAAAAAATCGCTTTTTTTTCATTTAGATATGGTAGAAGAATATAGATCTTCACAATATCAAGACCATACTATCCCTAACCACGGATTTGATAATATCGATCATGCTTTAGATCAGCTTAGTATTGAAAATAACCGTTTAGAGTTGATCAGTTTTAGAAAGATCAAGACCTTATCTGAAACCGCCAATGAGCATATCCGGTTCTTTAGAAAGCATAAAGAGCTTTATCCCAGATTACATCAACTAACCGATCAGGTCGAGCTGACTGATGACATTGTAGAAACCATAGAACTGGTCATTGACAAGTTCGGCGAAATAAAGAACAATGCCAGCGACCGTTTAGCTGATATCAGAGCCCAACTGAACGATGTCAGAAGTAAAATAGGTTCGAGCTTTTCCAGAGCGCTTCAAAAATATCAACAAGATGATGTTCTGGCCGATATTAAGGAGTCTACTTTAGAAAATAGGCGTGTGTTAGCGGTACGTTCTATGTATAAAAGACGTGTAGACGGCAAAGTAATGGGTCATTCTAAAACTGGGAGCATCGTTTTTATGCAACCTTCCAGTACGCAAAAGTATGACAGGGAGTTTAATCATTTGCTATATGAAGAAGATGAGGAGATCAAACGGATATTGCTCTGGCTAACGGATTTCATAAGACCTTATAAAGAACTTCTGGAAAGCTACACCAGGCTGTTGACCCAAATGGACATCGTATCGGCCAAAGTGAAATATGCTGAGCTATACGAAGGTATCAAGCCGCAGATAACGAAAGAGCAACAATTAGAGCTCGTGGATGCCTATCATCCTTTACTTTTGATAGAGAACAACAAAAAACAGGAAAAAACCTATCCTCAGGATATTAAGCTGGATAAAGATCAGCAGATCATCGTGATTTCCGGACCTAATGCCGGCGGAAAAAGTATCACTTTAAAGACCGTAGGTTTGTTGCAATTGATGCTGCAAAGCGCCATGTTGATACCGGTACATGAATACAGCCGTATGAGCATTTTTGACCAATTGCTGACTGATATAGGTGATAATCAAAGCATCGCGGATCATTTGAGCACGTATAGTTATCGGCTGAAAAATATGCGCAATTTTATCAATAGATGTAATGACAACACCTTGTTCCTTATCGATGAATTTGGTACAGGAACCGATCCTGAGCTGGGAGGCGCATTGGCAGAAGCCTGTTTAGAAGAATTCTATGATAAGAAAGCTTATGGCATCATCACAACGCATTATGCAAATCTCAAGATGCTGGCCAATGACACGCCGGGAATCGTTAATGCCAATATGATGTTTGATCGGAAAACCCTTTTGCCTACATTTCAATTGCAATTAGGCGAGGCCGGAAGTTCCTTTACCTTTGAAGTCGCGCAGAAGAACGGCATTCCTTATCGATTGATCAATCGGGCGAAGAAGAAAGTAGAGCGCGGAAAGGTCAGATTTGATAAAAGCATAGCCAAGCTACAAACGGAAAGACATAAATTGTCACGCGAAACAGAAACCTATCAAAAGAAAAGACGCGATATAAACCAAAAAGAGCGCGAATACAAGGACATCAACGAGAAGATGAGAGATAAGTTAGAGCGTTATCAGGAACTTTATGATGCTAATCAGCAGTTGATCCGGTTAGGTGAAAAAATCAATCAACTTATTGAGGTGTTCGTATCTCAACAAAACAAAAAGTCCTTGATGAGCAACTTTATGAAGATCGTTGAAAAAGAAAAGGCCAAGAAGCTGCAGAATAGCAAAAAAGAAAGGAAAAAGCAACACAATAAGCAAAAACAAACCCAGCAGGAAGTCAGCAAAAAGGTGGATAAGATAAGGGAAAAGAAGAAGACCAAAGAAAAATCAGCACCTGAGAAGCCAGAAAAACCTAAGCCGGTCATTAAGGTGAAAGACCGTGTAAAGATGGAAGATGGCAAAGCGATTGGAACCGTAGAAGCTTTTAAAAAGGAGAAAGCAGTGGTTAATTATGGCGCGTTCACAACCACCGTTTCCCCAAATCAGTTAGAAAAGGTGAGTTGATGGGAAACAACACGCAAATACCCCAGGGAAAGCTGATCGTTCTATTCGACGGTGTGTGTAATTTCTGTAATGACTCCGTTCAACGTATCATGAAAAACGATAAAAAGGACAGGTTCCGGTTTGCGTCCTTACAAAGTGATATCGGTAAAGAATTGACGCACGAACGTGGAATTGATACCGCACAGGTAGATTCCATCATACTCATCGATCCTGGGAATGCATACTATATCAAATCCACGGCCGCACTAGAGATCGCTAAGCGAATGGACGGCTTCTACCCTATTTTGCAAATTTTTCTAATCTTGCCAGTTAGCTTACGCGACCGTATCTATGATATTATCGCAAGAAACAGATATAAATGGTTCGGTAAGCGTGAAGAATGTAAGGTCCCATCGCAGGAAGAGAAAAAGAGGTTCATCGAATAAAGCAGAATATAGTCCAGATACTACCAATTATACATTAGATCATGCCATTGATACATTAGCTGTAACGAAAGTATTTTTTTATTTAACAAACCATTTATATTTGTAGTGAGTTTATTGGAATAGTCTTCATTGAAGCTATCTAACTAACTTATCTGTTATGAGTGAGAATCCGCCTTATTTCTGAATTTGTAGGGCGGATTTTTTTTGGTATCCCCATTGGATTGTCGATTCAAAGGGTTTGCTCATAAATTTGATCCATTGAACATCCAGCAGCCGGTTTTTTATTTGAATCCTTATCGATCCCTGGCTTTCAAAAGCAACTGCTAAAAAACATCAATACTTCTCCTTAGGAATGCTCATCAGGAATGCTCATCGGTCAAAATTGATCATTCAATTATAGAATGGGTACCATGGTTTTTTTCAAAATCGGTTTCAGTCAAACAAACTAAATATTACAAGATGTAAACTTTATCCTACATTCTGTACAATAACTGTTGTCAGGATACTTTAGACTTTTACATTCGTTTTACTAAAAAAGTACAAAATATGACTGTAATAAAGGAAGTAAAATGGACTCTTGTTCTGATATGTTTTTTTATTGTCAGTGCCTGTAGCGATGATGATAGTATGTCAAACGGCCTTACAGATGAACTATCAGGTGAAATATCATTTACGATTGATGGAGAAACAAAGAGCTTTGAAGGTGATGCGTTGCACATTATCACAGATGATGATACACCTAATGCAACCACGATCAATATAGATGACCCGGGAACAACACTTCAAATTATAGTAAGAGCAAGTCCTGGAGATAATGTAACTTATGAAGCGTCTAATTTAGAAGATGATGACAATAACACTATAGTAAGTGTTATTTATTCTGAAGGTGACGGTACTTTTTTTAATACTGAAACATCAAGCGGTGAAGTTAGTATCACTAATTATACGGATAATGAATTGAACGGAAGTTTTAACTTTAGCTTAGAGGATTCGGTAAGCGATGAGACCATTACTATTGAAAATGGATCGTTCAATGAACTTCCGGTCACCGAAAATGTTGAATAAGTTTAATTAGCCGATCTATATGAAGATCAAAAAGGCAGTATTTTGTTTACTGCCTTTTTTAGTATACGCAATTTTTTCTCCAAAAACTGTTTATAAAAAAATCTTAACTAGATATAAAATAAATCTGACTGATCGTACATTCAAAAAGTTAAACATGATTTAAAATTCTAAGTTTGTTAAAAATTATTATGAAAAATATCAATTATAATTGTAGCATTTTATTTAGTTTATTCTTGATCGTCTCAGTAGGATGTACTGATGATGATAGTGATTCAGCATCAGCGGTAGCAAACGGAAAGATCACCGCTACTATTGATGGAGAAGATTATGAAACGGATGCCTTCTCCTCCTATGTAGCAAGTGAGAACAGGACCCTTATCTCATCTACTAATGAAACTAGCTCTTTAGGCGACTTAACGATCAGTGTTCCTTTAGCTCCGGGTGAAACAGGTTCATTTAATACGTTAGATAATCCGACTGAAGGTATATTCGTCACCTACTCAATTGGTGAGACGGATTATTCTACCTTTACACAAGAAGCGTTCACGGTAGAAGTGACAGAATATACGGATAGTAGTATTAGTGGTACCTTTTCAGGAAATCTAGCTGATATTCAATCTGGTGGGAACACAACTATACAGGTTAGCAATGGTTCATTCACCAACATTAATGTTGTAGAACAATAATGACCTATCTATTATGATAAAAAAGGATAGCCATTAAGTTTGCTATCCTTTTTTTTTACGGATTTTTCAAAACCACACAGGCGTTCACATCACCAAAACCAAAACTGGCTTTCGCTAGGTAGTTAATATTATGCTTAATGCTTTTTTCAGATATCTTATCGGCTGGAATACAACGTGCTAGTTTTTCACAAAACGGATTTGCGTTCAAATTTCCATGAACAAGATCATGTTGCATTTGTAAAACAGATGCAACCAATTCAATGCTACCCGAAGCAGCCAGCGCATGACCGATCATTCCTTTAGTTGAATTGAAATAAGGCATTTTATCAGCTTTTAGGTCGAGAGCTTTTTGCCAATTTTCCGCTTCTTTTACATCACCTTTTGTTCCTGTGAAATGGCCGTTCACTAAATTGATTTCTGAAGGTGGGATTTCAGCCGCTTGGATCGAGTTTTGTATACATTCAATTACAGCAGCAGAATTAGCCGCGGTCATACTGCCATCACCGGTCATTCCGCCGGAGTTGATAGAAGTTCCGATAATTTCAGCAAGAATTGGTGCATTTCTTTTTTCTGCCGATTCCATACTTTCCAATAACAAAGCACCACTTCCACTCGACGGTACAAAACCCTTTGCTCGATCTGAAAAAGGAGCAGCCGCTAATTCGGGTTGACTATTATAGCGATATTCCAAAATGCGCATCGCATCAAATCCGCCCCAAACATAAGGTCCATGATCGCTGCAACTTCCTACCAGCATTTGTTGGGCTTTTCGACTTTTAATGCGCTCATAACCCTGAATCAACGCTTCAGTTCCCGTGATACAAGCCGATGAATTGGTCGTTACCTGATTCCCGGCATGGAGTTTCTGATTAAGAAAGGCACTAATGCCGCTGGCCATGGTTTGAATGACTGATGTTGAACCTAATCTTCTTACGTCACCGGCGTCGATCCTTTGAATAGCTTCCCTGAATTTATCAACGCCTAGAATTCCGGTTCCAAAACAAATTCCCAGTTTAGGGTCCCGCGAATCCGTAAGTTCAAGCCCAGCATTTTTATAAGCTTCCAAACCTGCGATAACCCCATAGTGGATACCGCTGGCCGTTAAGCCTTTTTGTTCGGTCCTGGTGAAGTTGTCATCCATTAGTTGCTGTGAAAGCTCTGGTTTCCCACCGATGCGACAGTTGAAGTTCAGGTCAGCTAGTTCCTGAAAGTAGCGGATACCGCTTTTTGTATCCCTCAATGCCTTATAAAATCGTTCAACACCTATCGCATTAGGAGCAACTACTCCAATTCCAGTGATCACTACACGCTGTTCCTTCATAGCTTAATATTGATGTGATTTTTATCGTTCTCTCTTATTCCTGACCTGATATCAGCAGAAGAATAATTGCCTTCTTTGGTCAGACCACCATTGGACATTCGTAGCGTAAGCGGTTCAAAAAAATAGCCAAATATATCGGAAAATGCACCTGGTGAACAGGTTTTTTGCTTATGAACTTCTATTTTTCTCATTGCTTATAGTTTATCAATATTAATCAACTTTTCCTTAAATAGATCAATATTATCTTGAAATCCTTCATGTTAGATCTTGTTTTGCATAACTCGCACTTTTTATAAGGTTGATGCGTTTGGGATACAATAGATAATTGATATGGTCAATTAGCTCACGAGCCGAGCTTATACGATGACCGGAACGAACTATGCAAAAGGCATGATCGAGCCCATATAAAGAAATCTGGATACGATACCGTAGGATCAGTAATATATATCTTAACAGTTTGTTTTCCATAAAGTACCAAAGTTAGATAGAATCCTGAGAAATAACCTTTGAATTTCTTAAGTATCAACTTCATTCTTAAACCAGCTATACGATTAAAAGGTCCATTGCTAATGAGCGCGTTTTCTGGCCGGATTCTTCGTGACCATGAAAACACCTGCGAACACGGCAATACCGGCTAATAGCTTTGTAAGTGACAGCTGATCCGCTCCGGACAAAATAGCATAGAATATAGCTATGACCGGCTGTAAATATACAAAAACCCCGATCGTGGAAGCTGATAAATGGCGAAGCGCGTAAGTGTTCAGCAGATAGGTCAGACAAGTCGTCCCAAGAACTACAAAACCCATTCGCCAGACAGCGGAAAATGGTAAGTTAGTCCATTCTACTTGTGAAAATTCATTGAAAGTAATCGGAAAATTGATAATGAATGCCGTTAGAAAAAGCCACTTCATCAAGGTGATGGTCTTGTACTTCCTGGTCAGTGGTCTCACAACGATCAGGTACATCCCAAAGGACAAAGCATTGACGATGATCAAAGCGTTACCTAAGGGAATATTTGGCGCGTTGAAGTTGGTCGGTTGGCCAAATATGATCAATGAAACCGCTCCGCCCAGACCGATCAACACGCCTAAGGCCTTTAACCAGGTGATCTTTTCCCGGATCAAAATAGCCGATAACACGAAAACCAACAAGGGAGAAAGCGTAACAATGACTGAGCTATTGATAGGTGTGGTCAGGCTCAAACCTTTAAAGAAAAGAAGCATATTGATCACCATCCCGAATACTGATGCGGCTATAAGCCTAACAATATCTTCTCTTTGTATCATTCTATCGTTTTGAAATAGACCTATCAGCCAGAATATGATGGCAGCTCCGCCTACTCGTAACATAATAAAACCGAACGGCTGTATGTGATCCGGCATCAACCCTTTTGCTAAGGTATGATTGATCCCGTAAATGCTTGTCGCTGCTGTAGCCGCTAGCAAAGCAGGAGCTCTATTGCTCATTAAAATAGCTTAGGATCTCAGATTGCGTTTTTGAGGAGTTGCCGATGAAGACTTGTTCACCATCTATGAAGATCGGCCTTTTCAATAATGTGTATTCATTGAGCAATATCTCTTTTAGTTGATTCTCAGATAGATGTTTATTCTTCAGGTCGAGTTCCTGATATCTTCTTGCTCGCTTATTGATCAGCTCTTCATAACTGGAAACATGCTCTCTTAAAAATTCAAGCGTATGCTCATCAATAGGTTGATTCTTCAAGTCATGGAACTTATAGTTCATTAATTGCAAGGGGCTTGTCATTCTTTTACAGGTAGAACATGTAGATAGGTAGATAACTTTTTTCATGATAACTGAATGAGATGGTAAAGATAAAGTTCAAAAAACATTTGTATCGATGTGAAATCTCAATTGTTTTATAAAATTTATTGCTCCATATCGCTCAACTGTATGTTCAAGGCTTTTACGCTGATCTGTATCTCGATCATGGAAAGTGTTAGGGACAACATGAGCATAACGAGAGAAACACCAAAGGTGACGCTACCTATGATCTGCCATTCCTGATAGATGAGAAACATGCTACATACGCAAAGCAATAAGGAAAATATTCCGAATACCTGCATATTTCTTATCAAATTCACCCTTTTCTTAAGATTGCGTATCTGTTCTTTCACTTTTGATGATGGTTTGGACTGATAGGTTTCATGCAGTTTCCGTATCAAACCCGCGATGGTCAGGAATCTATTAGTATAGGCCAACAGCAACAAAGAAATGGCAGGAAAAAGCAAGGCTGGCGTAGTAAGTGAAACTTCCATAAAGCAAATTTTTGTAATGATAGCTAATTTTTTTAAAAAGAAAAAAGGCCAGCTTTTGCTGACCTTTCTCACCTAATTGAACAATAACCACAAATCAAATTATTGCACATTCAAAATGTTGGTAAATGATTGCTCACCTACATTTATTCTTAAGCTATATTTCCCTGATGGGAGTCTTGACAGGTCATAAGACCGCTTGATGATCAGCTCTTCATCAAAATTGGATGAGCTCAGTATCTCACCAGAATCATCCGTGATCCGCAGTTCCACATCCTTTAAGTCAGCATTGGTAAAGAAGATGTGTGCCATTTCACCATTACGCTTTACAATAGGTTCAAAACCATTCAGGTTTTTGTTTACCTCGATCAATTTTATTCCTTTATTCTTCTTGATAACATTATAATGAGTTACCTTTTCATCATTTTCAAAGCTGATGATATAAACGCCATTATCAAATAAGGAGAATTGAAATATCTTCTTGTAAGTTCTGCTGGCGTCCAATTGCTCACGGTAGATGATATCTCCTCGCTGATTCCTTATCATCACCTCATCACCCTGACTGGTCTCAGTTGCTTCTATGACAACACTTGTTCTGTTGTTCTTGGCAACTTCTACTTTATCGGCTGCCTGTAATGAGATACTTATGAGCAGGATTAATAAAGTAAGCATTCCTTTCTGAATTAAGTTCATTCTGTTCGTTTTCATGGTATTCTATTTTATAGATTAAATACAATGCAAAAGTATGCGCATTATCACCTGATGTCTATCGCCTAAATAACCAATTACTATACTATATTAACTATTTAATACATTTAACTTTATATTAAAGATAATATATCCAATAATAGTTCTTATTTGATTTTTAAATATCTATAATAGTATTAAACAGGGTTAATATAAAATATATTTAATTGCCTCATCTGATTTTAATACATTTGGGTAAAATTGAGAAGTTGAACCTACCTTCGATCAAACAGATAGGACCAGGTATACTTTTGGCCGGTGCGGCCATTGGTGTTTCCCATCTGGTACAATCCACAAGAGCCGGAGCAGAATACGGGTATATTTTACTTCCCGCCTTATTACTAGCTTGTTTAAGCAAGTTCCCTTTCATGATGTTCGCCGCAAAATACACCTCTGTAGAGCAAAAAGACCTTTTAGAAGGTTATGCTCAACTAGGAAAATGGCCTCTTAGGCTTTTCTATTTGATCCATTTTGGAAGTATGTGGATAATAACAGCAGCCGTAAGTCTGGTAACGGCAGGAATAGTAGCTTTCCTAACCGGATTAGATGTTGACCTGAGTGCTGCACTGGTACTATCATTGATTACACTATTATTATGGATAGGAGATTACGCCGGGCTGGACCTTTTTATGAAGGTCATTATCACTATCCTTACGATCTTGACCTTTATCGCTGTCCTTCTAGCTACTGGTGCTGAAAAGGAAACTTATATAAAAGGCATTGAAAATCAGGGGTTGTTCACTGCATCAGGACTTACGTTCCTAATAGCTTTCATGGGGTGGATGCCCATACCTATAGACGCTTCTGTATGGCATTCGGTCTGGTCAACGAAAAAGAAAAACATAAGCATTCCGAGCGCAATAGAAAAAAACAATGCGATCGTATGGGATTTTAAGATAGGCTATATCGCCGCTTCCTTAATAGCCGTCTTCTTTTTCCTTTTAGGAACGCTCGTTTTATATGGCACAACTGAAGAGCTATCGGATAGCAGTGTAGTGTTCGTGCAACAGTTCGTTCAGTTATATGCCAGCGTATTTGGCGATTGGAGCCGATATGTTGTTAGTATCGCAGCCTTGTTTACCATGATAAGTACAACGCTTGCAGTAGCTGATGCTTATCCAAGGGTTAGCGCTAAGATATTCATCCATGAGTTCCGTCCTAAAAAATTGAACGAAAGAAGCATTTATCTAGTAGCCTTGTTAGTCGTATTGTTAGGATCAATGACCTTATTGTACATACTACCTGACTCTTTAGGAAAGTTGGTAGATCTCGCCGCAGGTTTATCCTTTACGACTTCTCCTGTTCTGGCTTATTTTAATTATCGGCTGGTTAAGAATTTACAAAATAAAGGAAAATATGACCTATCATGCTCACTTGAGCTATTTAGCTTTATGAGCTTAGGCGTTCTGGTAGTTCTTACATCGGTTTATCTTTTCCTTTTATTTAATGGATAGTTTTCAGGCAGATATGATATTGAATAAAGAAATATCATAGGACGTAATGAATTGCTTATATTTCGACCTTATAATTAAAATCGATTTGAATGAGATCTAAGACCGTAACTTTCAAGAACAAGAACGACGAATCATTAAAAGGCAAAATAGAACTTCCCGTAGACCAATATGCGCACTCATTTGCCCTATTTGCCCATTGTTTCACCTGTAGCAAAAACCTTAAAGCAGTAAAGAACATAAGTAAAGCATTAACCGCTGAGGGGTTTGGTGTTCTACGATTTGATTTCACAGGACTGGGGCAGAGCGATGGTGAGTTTGAGGATACTAATTTCTCTCATAATGTATCAGACCTGGTGGATGCTGCGGAATATTTAAGAAAGAAATATCAGACACCCAGTTTGCTCATTGGTCATTCCCTGGGCGGTGCAGCGGTTATACAGGCAGCTTCCATGCTTGATGACGTAAAAGCCATCGCTACAGTAGGAAGCCCCTATGAACCAAAGCACGTACAAAGATTGTTGAAAGATGACCTGGAGAGCATAAAAGAGAATGGCGTGGCCAATGTAGACCTTGGCGGAAGACAATTTACCATAAAAAAACAGTTCCTTGATGACCTGGAGCAGCAGACCAATGCAGAAATCATCAAGAACTTAAAGAAACCTTTCCTAATTTTACATTCACCGCAGGATAACACAGTAAGCATCGATAATGCTGAAAAACTATATAGAGATGCTTTTCACCCAAAGAGCTTCATTTCCCTGGACGGCTCAGACCATTTGTTGATGCAGAACGAAGCGGATGCCACTTATGTAGGGAAGACCGTTGCGGCGTGGGCGGTTCGTTATCTAAGCATTGAGGAAAGGGAGAAGATCCCTAAAGCGCATGAAAAGGTCATAGGTGTTCTGGATGCTGATGATACTTTTACTACTGACCTGAAATTAGGTAATCATTACCTTAAGGCAGACGAGCCGGAAGACGTAGGTGGAAACGATTTTGGCCCTAATCCTTATGAGTATGTGTCCGGTGGATTGGCCGCCTGTACGGCAATGACGATCAAAATGTATGCGAACAGAAAAGAATGGGATGTTCAGCAGATCAAAGTATACATCGATCACAAAAAAGAGTCGAGAAAAGGCGAAGATGGAAAAACACTAAAGGTGGACATCTTCCAGCGGGATGTTAAACTGGAAGGGCAGCTTGATGAAAAGCAAAGGAAAAGGCTCCTTGAGATTGCGGATAAATGTCCGGTCCACAGAACTTTACATGGTAAAGTAGAAGTGAAGACCCAGGAGCGGAAGTAATCATTATGTTAATTTTTCTAAAATCCCCATATGTTAATTCATCAGATTGTAATTTTACCCACTAATAATAAACAGATAACTATGAAACGCATTTACAACATTTTACCCTTATTATTAGCACTGCTTGTCATTAGCTGTGCAAATCCAAAAAAAGATAAAGAAAAGGAGGGAACGAGTACAGAGAAAGAGAAAAACGAAAAGCAAGAAGCATCAAAAGAATCAGCGATCACTTTATCAAAGATCGATTCTTTTGCTCAGTTCCCTAATGCTAAATTGAGCATGGTCAAGCCTGAAAGTATGGAAGTACCTGCAGGTGAAAACACTTTCCAGTTCAAGGTGGAGAACTATGAACTGAGGAACCAGACCAGCGATGCAGAAATGCAAGGTCTTGCCAATTCGGCTAAAGGGCAACACGTTCATTTCATATTGAACAATGGTCCTTACGATGCTGAATATGACAATGAGTTCAATAAAGAACTACCAGTAGGCGATCACGTTATGTTAGCATTCCTTTCTCGTTCTTACCACATGTCCGTTAAGAACGAAAATTCCTATGTGATCAAAAAACTCCGCGTAGGCGAGCCGTCTAAAGAAAAACAACTGGATGTTGACTTTACAGCTCCTCATTTGTTCTACAGCAGACCTAAAGGTACTTACTCTGGTGATGGTGCTAAAAAAGTACTGCTCGACTTTTTCCTATTGAACACAGAGCTTGAAAAAGGTGGAAATTACGTTCATGTGACCATCAATGGAAACGAAGAGTTTAAAGTAACGGAATGGGCACCCTACGCCATAAAGGGAATGCCAATGGGTGAAAACACTATCGAACTAGAACTTAAGGACAAAGAGGGTAATTTCATAGAAGGACCCTTCAATAAAGTAAAAAGAACGGTCACCTTAGAAGAATAGACCTTATTTACTTTTCATAATATTTATCAAGGAAGCTGTTTGTATAAAGCAGCTTCTTTTTTTACTTCTATCAGCCCTTATTATGACCATAGATGTCGATTACATTCATACGTACGGGATCAAAGGTCCAGTCGATCTTTTAAGTTTAGGAAAGTCGGAGCGATTCGTTTAAAATAATCTGTACTATTCAAATTTTATAGCCTCTACTGGCGATATTTTCCTTATCAAATAAGAGGGAATGATCATAATAAGGATACAGCAGATGATCACGCCAAGATTTACGCCCAGAATGTAGTCCAAACTTAGATAGACCGGAGCCTGACTCACATAATAGGTTGATTTGTCCAATTTAATTAACCCAAAATATTTCTGAACGAACAATAAACCTAATCCGATAAGATTTCCCCAAAAAAGACCTTTAAGGATCAGATAGCCCGCTTGCAGAATGAACATCTTACGAATTTGCCAGTTCGAAGCACCCAAGGCTTTAAAAATACCTACCATTTGGGTTCTTTCCAATATCAATACAAGTAATGCGGTGATCATATTAATACCGGATACCGCGATCATAACGATAAAAATGATCAATATGTTGAAGTCGAACATCTTTAACCATTCAAATATCGACGGATACTGATCAATGATCGTTTCTGCGTTGAGAAAAGAATCTATTGCCGCATAGATCTCTTCACCTGAACTTTCAATTGAACTGAAATCATCTAAGAACACCTCAAAGTTTCCTACCTGGTCTTCATCCCACTTATTGATCCTTTGTACCTGTTCGATATCGATAAAAAGGAACTGATCATCAAAATCCTTAAAGCCAGAATCAAAGATCCCTACGATATTTAGGGCCAATAACCTGGGACGTTCAGAGTTCTTATTGTTCAGGAAATAGATGATCAATTGGTCACCAAGCTGGAATTCTAATCTATCAGCAATATTATCCGATATCAAAACCTCTTGACTGTACTTTTTAGAAAGATCAGGCAACTTCCCTTCCACCAGATATTCGTCAAGATAATCCCATCTGTAATCCTCGCCTACTCCTTTAGCGATAACGCCTTCAAAGTCTTTTTCTGTTCTGATCACCCCATATTTAGAGGCCGTAGCTTGTATGTGGTCAACGGATGGAACTGTATGAAAATCAGGATAGAATTCGTTATCCCTGGATACAGGTTGAAAATCCTCGTACGTAGAATTGCTGGTAAACTCAGATATGGTTACATGACCATTGAATGCGGCGATCTTATCCCTGATCTTGTGCTGCAATCCCAGACCGGTCGCAAAGGCGATAAGCATCATGATCACACCTATGCTGATCGCGATCGATGCGATTTTCAATATCGGAGCAGAAATGCTATTTTTAAAGTCGCTTTTCTTGATCAAGCGTTTAACGACAAACCATTCAAACTTCATGAAGAACTATCTTTCAAAACATCTCAAAATTACAGCTTTATTTGGTTTACTAATGCTTACTGCTTGTAATGCACAACAAAAAGATGATATCATTGTTGGAGCAAATAGGATGACCGAATATCTGCCTTTAGTCAAGGATAAGAACGTGGGTATAGTAAGTAATCAAACATCGCTTGTCAAAACTGATGACGACGGTTATGTCCATCTGGTCGATACCTTATTGAAAAGGGATATGAAGGTGAAGAAGGTTTTTGCTCCGGAGCATGGTTTTCGCGGTAAGGCTGATGCCGGTGAAGTCATAGAAGACGGTATCGACCGCAAGACCGGACTGCCGATCATCTCTTTGTATGGAGAGAATAAGATGCCTACGCGAACTCAGCTGGAAGACATCGATATCATACTTTTCGACATCCAGGATGTTGGTGTCAGGTTCTACACCTATATCAGCACATTACATTACATCATGAAGGCTTGTGCAAAATTTGAAATCCCACTTATCGTGCTGGACCGACCTAACCCTAATGCAGACCTGGTTGGTGGTCCAGTACTTAAGGAAGGCTTTAAAAGCTTTGTAGGTATGCATGCGATACCAGTCGCTCATGGTTTGACGATAGCGGAATATGCCAGGATGATCAAGGGTGAAGGTTGGTTAGGAAAAAACTTAAGAACAGAGCTTCATCTTATTTACATGGAAAACTATAACAAGTCCATGAGATATGAACCACCAGTCCCGCCGTCGCCTAATCTTCCTAATTATAGGTCTATTCGTTATTATCCCAGTTTATGCTTTTTTGAGGGAACTAAGATAAGCGTAGGTCGTGGAACGGATATTCCTTTTCAGGTCTTTGGTGCGCCGTTTTTACCTAAGAAAAAATACACCTTCAACTTTACACCGCAGCCTAACGAAGGTGCTCAATATCCTAAGCATCAAGGTGAAAAATGCTATGGTGAGAAGTTCAGTGAACTACCAGCTTCCAAAGTCAATATCGCGCACCTGGTCCAGGTTTATAAGGACAGTCCGGAAAAGGCGGGTTTCTTTAATGACTTTTTCAATAAATTAGCTGGGAATAGTAGCTTAAAAAAGAAGATCAAAGATGGCTGGTCAGCGAAAGCTATCCATGCCTCATGGAAAAAAGATCTCGAAAAATACAGGCTTAAAAGGTCTAAGTACGTGCATTATCCATCTGATAGATGAACAATTTTTAATGCGTATCAAGCTAAAGAAGTAATTCTCTAATCGTTTATAAAAATAAGATCACCATGATAGATGGAGGTCACATCTATGCTGTCCGGTCGATTATAAGACAGGATATTCCCAGTGTTGATAATTTCAGCCCGAAGACTTTCCTGTGGGTTCACAAGTATATCATTCTGACCATTGTGGTATATTTGAACATCATCAGCAACTAAGGACTTCCCTTCAAATCTGCCTACTCCGGAATAAAATCCTACGAAAAGATTTCTCGCATTTCCATCGATATCAAATAAGGAAACTCCATTCGAGTATACGTTCAGGACTTCACAATCAACGGTTAGGTTAAAATCACCCACACTGTAAACATCCGGTTTTTGATAATTTTCGGCAAAAATGGTTAGTTTAGGATAGGTTAAGGTACCAATGGAACGAATAGGATATTCCGTAGAACATCGTATCTCCTCGATATCGGGTGAAGTCACATAGGCCTTCGTTATGTTGTCATCTCTCACAAAATTACAGTGATTGAGGTCGCTTATGATCAATTGACCTTCTATAACTTCTACTACGATATCACTGAGCAGGTTTTCACCGGTTTTCACCCTTACATTTTGACCTTCACCGTGCTGAAGCATTAATTCTACTCCTCTATTCACTCTAATTTTAGTAAATGCGCCTAATTCATAGGTTTCTTCTACGATATCACCCCTTTTTTGGATACAATCCAGGGCGTCATTCCTATCACAAGAATAAAGAAAGATCATCAATATGTAGATCAGTATGGACTTTTTCATAATCTTATACCTAAGCCGAATTCTAAAGCCTCAGCATCAGCTGCGTGGCTTTTTAATGTTAATGCACCAAAGATACTTTTGCTAAAATAATACTTCATTCCTATTCTAAAATAATAAGGTTCAGCAAATTCAAAAGGATTGTAAATATAATAGCCTACCTGGGATATCACAGATAATTTATTGATATAAAGTTCGTGTCCGGCAAATATACTAGCGCGTTTAAAATCAGTATCTGCATCCGTTCGGCTTTCCTCCAGCAGAGCTTCATATTCGATACGTTCCTTAAGAAAGTAGGAAAGGAAAAGATCAGCACCTAGTTGCAAACCGCTTACATGCGATAATTGCTTATCTACATAACCTGAGAAAACAAAAAAGGGGAATTGACCACTTCCAACTACATCATATTCATTAATTCCACCTCTAAGCACAAAGTTATACCTGACTTTTTTATCTAAAAGAGGTTTTTCCTTTAGAGGTATGAATTCCCGTTTATGGGCTGAAAGGTCATAGAACAAGCCAAAATTGAACAATACTGAGTTGATACCTTTATTAGGTGCTTTTATGCTTCCTAAAGAATTATGGGTAAAGGTCAAACCGGTTTGAAACCCGATATTATCCAGCAGTTTTCTCTTTTTGTAATTAAGCATGAGGTACGTGCTACTAGTAATATGAGTAGAAATAGCTATGTTCTTAGGATTGGTCTCTCTGTCAAATGGTCGGGAAGACCATCCTATTCCCTGACCTACTCTCAATAAAAGATGTCTTTTAAAAAAGTAAAAATTATAATGTCCGTTAAGTGAAGCGTTGTATCCCAGTAAGCTATTATCATAATCCTGATAGAGAATGGACAGACCGATATCGGGATAATTAAAACGTGCCTGCCATGTCTTTTCGCCATTAGTATGTTTATTCCAGCTTAGGATAAATCCTTTAGGGATACCGGTGGTCAAGTGATGTAGTGTATTATCGTGGGGTATGGCATTACCTCTAAAAACATTAGCTTCTAAAGTTGCATTATCTTGAGCGGAAATGCTCATAAAAAGGATTGCAAATAGGATAAGAAGCAGGGTTCTTTTAGATAACATCACGACAAATATAGTCTTTAAATCATTTCGAAAAAGCTATATTTGTGCTCAAATTTTGAAGAAGGTTTTGTTTCTGAGTACAACCTCTTATCAGTATTTTAGACTGACACTGAATGCTAAAGCCGTTCATCCTTATGCTTTTTTCAATATCTTCTTCAAATTTTTAGCGAATCGTTCAACCGTTAATGATATAAATAAAATAATAATATGGCTTATTTATTTACCTCAGAAAGTGTTTCTGAAGGTCATCCCGATAAAATTGCAGATCAGATCAGTGATGCACTATTAGATTATTTTCTGGCTTATGATAAGAACTCAAAAGTTGCTTGCGAAACGCTGGTAACGACTGGTCAAGTAATCCTTGCCGGCGAAGTCAAGAGTAAAGCCTACTTAGATGTTCAAAAGATCGCTCGAGAAGTTATTAATGATATAGGTTATACAAAAGGAGAATACCATTTCAGCGGAGATTCCTGTGGTGTGATCTCTCTTATCCATGAACAATCAGACGACATCAATCAAGGTGTGGACCGCGATGAAAAGGAAGAACAAGGTGCTGGCGATCAGGGAATGATGTTCGGATACGCCACAAAAGAGACCAAAGACTATATGCCTCTTGCCCTGGACATTTCCCATCGTATCCTAAAAGAGCTGGCCGTTGTTCGAAAAGAAAAAAAGGAAATGCTGTATCTGAGACCGGATGCTAAATGCCAGGTCACGATAAAGTATAATGATAATGATGAACCCATAAGTATTAAGACCATCGTCCTATCTACCCAACATGACGATTTTGATGAAGAAGCAAGAATGCAGCAAAAGATCGATACGGATATCAAGAACATCCTGATGCCAAGGGTCATCCAGCAGTTCAAACCTGAGGTGAGAGCACTTTTTGATACTGCGATCGAGTATCATATCAACCCAACAGGAAAATTCGTTATTGGCGGACCTCATGGTGATGCTGGATTAACAGGCAGGAAGATCATTGTAGACACTTATGGTGGAAAAGGCGGTCATGGCGGTGGTGCATTCTCCGGAAAAGACCCAAGTAAAGTGGACCGCTCTGCCGCTTATGCTTCAAGACATATCGCGAAGAATCTTGTGGCGGCCGGTGTAGCTGATGAAGTCCTGGTGCAGGTTTCTTATGCCATAGGAAAAAGTCAACCTACTTCTATCTTTATCAATACCTATGGTACGGCCAATGTTGATCTTACCGATCACGAAATTGCTGATAAGACTGAGAAAATATTCGACATGCGACCATCTGCCATAGAAAGTAGACTGAACCTAAGAAAACCTATGTATAAAGAAACAGCAGCCTACGGTCATATGGGGCGCGAACCTCAACTAGTAACCAAGACCTTTCATTCCGATCATCTCGGAGAACTAAAGAAAGATGTAGAGCTGTTCACCTGGGAAAAACTGGACTATGTTGATGAAATTAAAAAGGTCTTTAAACTGTAAACATTCCTTTAATCCGTTGATAATAAGATAAGTATCAATTAAACGAATAAAACCTAAAAAGGTCTGTTTCTTTGGTATGTACTCTTTGAAAACGCATCGTAGCCCATTGTATGAAAAATGATATCATTATCTATTAAGATAAATGATGGGTATTTTGATTTTCCTCGTAGATGGACCAATCACCATAAACTTAGTTCTACTCTTATCAAAAGTGAAATTCCTTAAGCTATATCAAGAGACCTTTGATATTAGTTGCTCTATGTTGATTCTTTAGTTCACGAACGTATAAACCCTTTTTCCTATTAGTGAATGATCTGGACCAGCAATATTATTAAGAACGAATTCATGCTGTGGCTGATTTATAGATTTCTTTACTGCTTTACGATGCAGTTGCTCATAAGTCTTAAAATCAATCGCTTGTCTATTCGCTAAGCGTTCTTTCAGGCGAAACTTATCAACCGAACAAGCGAAACCATCTACTAATTGTCCTTCAAACACTTTTGCTTTAGATCCACTACCTTAAGCTATAAAACCAAAGATATCACCGGATTTTAGATAATCTTTTTTGTAAAATAATTCTGGTATCAGGCTCATAAAAATAGATGCCGCATACATGTTGCCAATTTGACCGGATACTAATTGGGTAGATTTGATCTTATTATTAACAAATTCCCGATATTCATCTGATCCGGCTAAAACTTTTAAAGTGTCAAAATCATAAAACTCATCTGATGTCTCTTCCGGTAAACGTTTATCTTTTTCCAGTTGATATATCTCTGTGAAGATGCGTTTGCCGTGGCTTGCATATGGCAAATGAAAGATCAAACTTGACCATCGCTCATGCAAGGTCTCATTGATCGAAGCTTTTTTCTTATAATGAAAATAAGCTTCGCGAATACGGTATTGATAGCATTGATTAGAGAACTGACCGTCAAAAACCGGTTCTTCACGGTAAACCTGTAAAAACTTATCTGTGGTATATTTTTGTGTCGCTTCATTTACAGCATACTGCCGGCGCGGTTTGAAGAAATGCACTTCAGAGAAGATAATGCAACACATTAAAAAAGAGATGAAAGCATATGATTACGAAGAAGAGAT
>CAJXLO010000022.1 GCA_913056525.1 uncultured Psychroflexus sp. | reverse complement strand
TTTTATGTTGTTAGGAACTTTACAATTCTGGTTGGCCAAGCCACTTTTTGGAGATATTGGTTCAACGCCTAAAAAGGCCAAAGCGGCCGAAGCTCAACTCAAGCAGGCTAAGCCTGAAACTGATATTGAAAAGACACCCAAAAATGAAGATCAGATCGCAGAAGAAAAGCGCAATCCGTTCACGCCATTAGATATAGTGCTTATTGTGATATCATCGGTCATCGGATTGGGTTATGCGATCAATGATCCGATGTCTAAGATCGCTGACATCGATCTTTTTGCCTGGGTGGCCTTCGGCGATATTGCGGGACAATATGTTGCGGTAATTTTTGGTCTGGCAGCCTTTTTATATTTGGTCATCAGTAGGATCAGTCGTTATTCGGGTATCGTTCGTGATCGAATGGTCGCCTTCATTATTTTCGCGTTTTTTACGGTATTTTTCTGGATGTCTTTTGAACAAGGCGCGTCATCGCTTATCATTTTTGCACGTGATTATGTAGATCGAACATTAAGTGGTGGTGCAGCGATAGCCTATAATGTGGTCAATTCTGCCCTGACGATCATTCCGCTTGTAATCGTAACTTATGTTTTGTTCTTATTAGCAAAACGATCCTTTAAAAAGATTCCAGGCTCGAACGTGGTCTTAGCGGTCACCTTTATCGCCATTTGGGGATTGATCATCTGGATGCTGAACAAAGATTGGCAAACCAAAGCTTATGTCATTGAATATGATGCGGTAAAAAAACCTGTTCTGACAGATGATGGTAGTCAGGAAAGAAACGACGATGGTGAGATCATCTATCAATATGACCCGATTGCTGAAAACGAGGAAGTGGCTATGGATGCTAAGGTAGTCCAACGCGAAAAAAGGATAGCGGAGTCAATCGATCTTCAAGTTGGTGAGGAAATATCCGTGATAAGGAAAGATAATAAAAGTGCCAATTTTGGATATTTACCTGCTGATGAAGCAGAAGCTTTACGGCAAAAAGCTGATGAACGAGACAAGGAAGACCAGGTGATCAGGGCTCGGATAAAAGAAGTCAAAGAGAACGAGATCGAAATTCCCGTTTCCTGGTTCAGTATACTCAATTCCTTTTTTATTATAGCATTTGCCTCTTTCTTTTCCCGGTGGTTTGACAGTAAATACAATCCGCCTGCAACCGTAAAATATGGATTAGGATTGATCATCATGGCCATTGGCTTTGGACTTTTGGCCTGGGGATCTTATGGTATTCAACCGGGTGTAAAAGTTGGTATGATCTGGCTGATTTTCGCTTATCTTTTCCACACCTTAGGCGAACTGTCCCTATCGCCCATAGGATTATCCTATGTCAGTAAACTCGTTCCAGCACGCATGATCGCGCTGATGTTCGGAATGTGGTATCTGGCTATTGCTATCGGTAATAAATTGGCCGCTTTATTGGGTGGTGAGATAGAAAATATTACTGAAGAATACTCACTTTCCACGTTTTTCCTTATTTTTACCATAATACCAGCTGTATTTGGTCTATTGATCATGGCTCTTGGCAAAGTGGTCAATAAGCTGATGCACGGCGTTAAATAATTCTTTATGAGATTATTATTGAGTATATCATTCCTGTTCATCTGCCTGAACAATGCTGCTCAGGAGATCAACTGGATGAGCATGAACGAAGCATTACAAGCCCAAAAGAATAATCCTAAAAAAATAATGGTCGATGTGTACACCACCTGGTGTAAACCTTGTAAGATATTGGATAAGCGCACTTTCCAGAATAAAAAATTGATCAAATATGTCAATGAGAACTTTTATGCGGTAAAGTTCAATGCGGAAGGTAACGAAGAAGTTACCTATCAGGGATTTACTTATACTAATCCTAATTACGTGGAAGGTAGAAGCAAAAATCAAAGGAACAATCAGCATCTGTTTGCGCATGCCATGAAAGTAAATGCCTATCCAACCATAGTTTTCTTTGATGAAGAGTCTAATTTGATCTCCCCGGTCAAAGGTTATAAAACTGCTGAACAACTGGAAGTTTACTTAAAAATGATCGCATCTGATGATTATAAGAAGGTAACTACTAAGGAATCCTGGAAAAAATACAGAGATGATTTTGAATCGACCTTTTGATATATAAGGATTAATTGTTGATTGTGAATATCCAAAAAAAACCTTTTGATCGCTAACCTGGATCTGCATTTTGTTTTTCAGCCGATCATTTTATAAATTAAAGAACAGTTTATATTAGACTGATATATTTCTGGTATTCACACAAACCTATCTTTTTTCCAATTTTTAGGGTTGTTGATAATATTATTTTTGATTTTTAATGTTCATCATTAATTCTAATCAGATAAAAATAAAATTGTATATTTAAGTCAAAATTCTATTATGGGATTAGCATTGACAAATAAAACAATTGACAAATATTTTGGTTTTCTTCGACGACTGGATAATGGTTCTAAGAAAAGACTAATTATAAGTTTGACAAAATCCATTGAAGACAAGAAGAATTCAGAAATCAACTTAAGAGATTTATCGGGTGCTTGGGAGGACTCAAGAGATTCAGATGAAATAATTAAAGATATTAGAAACTCACGAGTTGAAAAACAAGATAATATTGAATTCTAATGAATTATTTACTTGACACTAATATCTGCATTCATTTTTTTCGTGGAAAATTTGGTGTGACAAAAATTTGAATATGCAAAAGCTAAAAATTGTGCCATATCTGAAATAACATTAGCAGAACTTGTTTATGGAGCAGAGAATAGCAATAAACCTCCAAAAAATCTTTTACTTATTGAACAATTACTTGATTTAGTGACAGTAATACCAATTTATGACTCGATTATGTTGTATGGAAAAGAAAAATCAAGATTGAGGAAAGCTGGTAAAATGATAAGTGATTAGGATTTGTTTATTGGATGCACAGCTGTTGAAAATAAACTCATTATGGTAACCGAGAACACAAGTGAATTTGAAAGAATTTCTGATATTAAAATTGAAAACTGGGTAAACCGAACAAAATAAGGACTTTCGCCATCTTTTGGTATAGCAAACCCGTTTCTCAAGACCTAACAATGGTTGAATTTTTTTTAGCCGATAATTTTATAAATGAAAAAACGGTTTAGATTGGACTGATATATTTGCGGTATTCACATAAACCTATCTTTTTTCCAATTTTTAGGGTTATTGATGATGTAATTTTTAATCCTATTATATTCATCATCATTTCTAATCAAATGATCATGATAACCGGATTGCCAACCAAAATCTGCATGTATTTGTCTAGCATTTTTGGTTACCGTCGATTTGAATCCCCGAATGATGGACGGTAAATTTTTGGATTGCGGCCCGAATTTGTTTTAGGGGTTTTTTTTGTTTTTATTTTTTGTTGGATCGTTTTTCGAATGATTAAAATCATTTTTACCAATGGTTATTAGGGCATGAAAATGATCAGGCATTACCACAAAAGCACTACATAACAAATTCATATCCGGTCGCCTATCAAATGTTTGTAGCCATTCATATTCTGCAATTTTCTAAATTTCCGACAATTCCATCATTCCATTGGTTACATCACAAAAAAATGTTCGCGATTTGCCGTACATATCGTAATGAAATAGGAACCTTTCCATGCATAATCCCAATTTCGCTTCCGTGTAGAATCAATCCGATATTTATCATTGAATTTATCCATGGTTTACTTTTTGATTGAATATTCCCAAAATCCATCATCAGCTGTTGAATAAAAATCTGCATTTTGTTCTTTGGCCGTTTCTTGCCATCGCTTGACAAATGAGGTATAATTACTACCATCAGCAATGATCTGATACGGTTGATAATCGATCAGTCTGTTCAAATTGATCTTAGGCGAATTCCTTAGAAGGACGATATTTCCTTTGATCCAATCCTTTTTATAAATACCGGCTTCATCTATGATGACCAGTTTTTTATCTTCATTTAATCGATAGAAGTTTTCGAGACTGTTAATTTCAACCTGCTTTTTCCCGTATTTCATTTGCATATTACGAATAAGATAGTCGCTCGTGGTCAAACTGGAATCGTTTGAGAAGATGTGCAGGGTCTGACCCTGAGCGAAACCCAAATGCGAATGGGCGATCTCATGGAAGACAAAGGCTTTTTGAGGAAATCTATCCGGTTGAACACGATGATAATAGAGCAGAAGTAGAGCTACTAAGCATCCGGATATTAGCAAAAGTCTTTTTTGATAGGAGCGCTGATAGATCAGGAACAGAAGCAAGGCCATACCGGACAGGATCAGCATGATATCATCAAAATAGATATATTTTATCAGGAATTGATCATACTGTGCGACAGTATCGGTAACCAATAACAGCGCGTCCAATATCCATCCGATCAGCTTGACCAAAAATGAAGGTATCACTTCCAAAAGGGAAAGTCCTATCGCTATAAAGCCTGCAGATAAGATAATTCCCAAAAAGGGAATGACAAGAACATTAGCTATGATGAACAGACCCGGGAATTGATGGAAATAATATAATGCTAATGGTAGTATAGCCAACTGTGCGCTGATCGTAACACATATCACTGACCATATAAACTGGTCCAATGTATACTTCGCTTTATACAATTTTATCATGTTAGGATATAACATCACTATCCCAAAGACTGCGGTGTAGCTTAGCTGGAAACCTACCTGATAGATCATTTTTGGATAAAATAGCAGAATAAGTATCATGGAAATGGCTAAATAATTTAGCGTATCACTTCTCCTTTTTAATAAGTTGAACCCGAAAGCGAATAAAGTGAACATCAAACTGGCGCGGACCACTGACGGAGAAAAACCTGCCATCAGGGCAAAGCTCCATAAAAAACAAAGCACAAAGAAGAGCTTGATGTACTTTCCATAGTTTATACGATCAAAAAAACTAAATACATATTGTAGGATCATTAAAACGATACCTACATGTAACCCGGAAACCGCCAGGATATGAACGATACCGGCATCTGCGAACTTCTGATAGGTAGAACGCTCAAGGTCTTCTTTTTGCCCTAGTATTAAGGCTTTGATCAAATTGACCTGATGCTTCTCAAAACCCGCCTTAGTAAGCGATGTTCCTATCCTTTGCCTTAGTTCTTCCGCGAATCGAAGAACATGGAAGTGGTCATTACGTTGGATGATCAATTGCTGACCCTTTTCAAGATTGACATATCTAAGTATATCTTGATGAGCCATATATTCCGGATAATCAAATAATGAAGGGTTCTGTGCTTTCCTGAACTTTTGGAATTTAGTATTGAACATCAAATGATCGCCGATACTCAATGAGTCGAACATAAATTTTTTGGGGATTTGGAGCAATGCTTTTCCTGTAACTTCTTTATCATCCACACGATGAATGCTCAACAAGAACTTTCGATAATAATCCGTATCCTTAAAATCATTTTGGATGCTAGCTTCAACGCTATGATACTCTTCTTTGATATGATGAACATAATGATCGGACTGATGAATAATTTTATCCCATTCAGCAATTTGAAAGCCGATACAAAACGTCAAGAAATGACTAAAAAACCAAAATATGACCTTACAAAGGTCGATCTTCGATGAAAGGAAGAAACTTAGAAAGAATAGGATCAAAACAACTCCAAACGTTGATCGGGAAATTAATGAATCGATAGAAAGAGCGAAACCCAATGCTATTCCTGTTAAAAAGCATAAACTTAACCGGATTATCGTAAGATGAAGGAAGCGCATCTCATCTAAGTTAATATACTGAGAGTAAAATTACTATAAAATTATAAATTTTAAAATGCTTGAAAAGGTCTTTTCTAATGACCGTTCTATCTTAAGGATCAACAACAAGTAAAGACAAAATGTAACGATCTTTACATCTTTAGGTCATGAATAAAAAACATGATGCGGAAGAAATTAGCTACTTTGTTTATCATTTACACGCGTTATGTATTGGGTGGAGCATTCATCTTTGCCAGCATTATCAAGATCAAAGGTGATCGTTTTACAACAGAGTCCGGCGAAAACTATCCTATCAATTCAGCCTGGCACATGTTTGAAACCTTTTATCGATCCGGATTGTTCTGGGAGTTCATCGGTTGGACACAACTCCTTATAGGAGCATTGCTGATAACCCAAAAATGGTCAAGACTGGGTTCTTTCTTATGCTTTCCATTAAGCCTGACCATCTTCGTGATCACCCTTTCTTACTATTTTGCTTACACACCTGTAATTACCGGGTTAATGGTTTTGGCCAATTTATTGCTGATCTTATGGGAATGGTCAGCATTAAAAGTGCTACTCAATTTTACACCACAATTTAAAAAACCTACAGCACTGGAAGCGCATCCTATTTGGATGGTCACCGGAATACTTTTACTCTTGTTTACCGTCATCTATAGATCAGCAGTATCACGCTATGATCTTATGTTGTGGCTTACCATATGTTTTATCATTGGCATGGTCGCTTTGCTATGGGCTACTTTTAAATTAAGAATATTTAGGTCATCAAAAGCATTTATGAACTGAAATGAACCATTCATTTTGAACGTACCTCATTTTTTTATTACAACTGTATTAACTTTCTAATAGGGTAACTTGTTTAATTTTGTAAGTGATAAAATGAGCGATGAACACAGAAGGAAATGACCTGAGATGTCTTTTTGCCCGTGATGATGATACGGTCTATCCTAAACAAGGAGTTTTCTTAGGTGGCGCCTCACCACCAGATGGTGAAATGAAAAATGGGTGGCGAAGGAAACTTATCGCTAAGCTTAAAGAAGACGCTAGATTAGATGCTGATATGTTGCTTGTTGCACCAGAGCCATCCAGTGGTAATTGGAAAGACATTGATGACCAAGAACCTTATAGCGATAGTAAAGCCTTATGGAAAAAACAAACCCATTGGGAACTTCAGTATTTAAGGTCATGTGATATCACCACATTTTGGCTTCCCACTTATTGGACAAAAAAAAGGTCAGGTGTCTTTGCACCGAACATCGGACCTTCAACAAGATGGGAATTCGGTTATTTTTTGCAGGAATACTTACACGATAAGCAAAACAGAGATTTTATTGTAGGAAGTCCGGAAGATGCACAGGGAATTGACTGGGCAAAAGAAATCACCAGGTTGCATGGTATCAAATGGCATAGCTTAAAAAATAAGGATAAATCAAAATTAGTTGCTGATTCTTTTGTTGATGAAATAGCGAACACTTTGATCAGAAATAAATATCGTTAAAGAATGTGTTCTTTCATCAAATTTTAGGATTGATATAAGGCATCAACCTAAAGATATTTTCACCAACTGATGTTATATTCTGAGAAAGGATGATCCATTCAATAGGGTCGACGGCTTTATTATTACTTTCGATTTTTTACTTACATTTCTTATGGGTTAAAAGCTGAATAATAAATTAACCGATTTGATCTGATGGTTCCTATTTGAACTTATCCTATCATTTAACCGGTTTTCTTGGTTTTAAGTTTATGTCAATTACATTATTTGATAAAATAATCACCCCAATTTCCTCATCCTCATCAACTGAATGATTTTAAACAATAAAAATCCGGCGGGACCAAAGAGGAAGCACAGGAAAAGGCAGGGAACGATGTATAGATGTGGAATACCGTGTTGGCGTGATTGGTCGACGATCCAACTGCCGATCAGCAGGTCGAATACTAAATAATGGACCCAACCGGTAAGTACAGCGACATTGCTGCTGAACATCGACTTAACACCGGCTAAAGTATTGAAAGATTGCATGTCCATATCTTCAAAACCTAAGCTGACGTATACTACATATATTGCGGCCATCGCCATGGAAAAAGCATAGATCACCGGTTTTCGCCAGGATCTACCGGGAAAGAAGATCAAGATCAACCAGGCTGGCAGGACGATGGTATTGACGATTTGAAATACAAGGGATGCGGACATATGTTATCGTTTATAAATTTGTTTCGTTTTGATCATTGAAAATAATCATTCCATCTGACTTTCAAAATGGTTATAGTTTGCTCTACAAACCTCACTGACCGGACGGACTAGCATAAAATTTACATGGATAAAGCACTGATATTCCTGTGAACCCGAGTTGATTTTTTATGGAATAAAGTGCGATACATATCAAAAAAAACTTCTTTTCATATTTTGTAGTTGATGGCCGAAAAGCTAAAAAGCGTTCTTACTGTCTTTTGATAAATCAATAGATCTTCAGACCTTTTAAAAAGTTCACCTTTGCCGTGCTTTTGTTTTTCGCCTTTAAAAACATTTAAAAATACTACTTTTGCTGTAGATTTGCTTTGTATGAAAGAGAAAAAGTTGCTGGGATATCAGGAAGTCCATCTGATCTTACAGCGATTGGCCTGTCAGCTGATCGAAGACCATCAGCAATTTGAAAATGCGGTAATGATCGGTTTGCAGCCACGTGGCATTTTTCTGGCCGATCGCCTCCTGCGCATCCTAAAGGACGATCATCATCTGGAAAATATCAAATACGGAAAATTGGACATTACCTTTTATCGCGATGATTTTCGGCGTTCGAAGATTTTGCAAGCTAATCAGACTGATATCAACTTCGTCGTGGAAGATAAGAATGTGATCCTCATCGATGATGTATTGTATACTGGCAGAAGCATCCGTGCGGCCCTGACGGGTATCCAATCTTTCGGCCGGCCTCAACAAGTGGAACTGTTAACGCTGATCGATCGGCGATTTAGTCGGCATTTACCTATACAACCAGATTACAATGGAAAGCAAGTGGATGTGATCAACCAGCAACGCGTAGAAGTCAAATGGAAAGAAAAACACGGTGAAGACGCCGTTTATATAAGTCAACCGTAATGAGCGAACTTAGTGTTAAGCATTTATTAGGCATCAAATACATCACTACAGAGGATTTGCATCTTATTTTCGAAACGGCCGATCACTTCAAAGAGGTCATCAATCGACCTATCAAAAAAGTACCGAGCCTTCGCGACGTAACGATCGCCAATATCTTCTTTGAGAATTCCACGCGTACCAAGTTATCCTTCGAGCTGGCCGAAAAACGCCTCAGCGCCGATGTGGTCAATTTTTCAGCGGGTTCTTCATCGGTGAAAAAGGGCGAAACCTTAGTAGATACGGTCAATAATATCTTATCTATGAAAGTGGACATGATCGTGATGCGGCATCCTGATCCCGGTGCTTGCGTTCATCTATCACATCATGTGGATGCCAGTATCATCAATGCCGGCGATGGTACGCATGAACATCCTACTCAGGCATTGTTAGACACCTATTCCCTGCGTAAAGAATTGGGAAATGTCAAAGGCATGAACATTCTTATTGTAGGCGATATTAAACATTCCCGCGTTGCGCTGAGCAATATTTTCGCTTTACAGCAGTTAGGTGCCAATGTAGGCGTTTGTGGACCACTAACATTGATACCCAAGCCGATAGTAGAACTCGATGTCAAAGTTTTTTCCGATCTCGACAAAGCTTTGGCCTGGTGCGATGTCGCCAATATGTTACGTATCCAGCGAGAGCGAATGGACAAAAGCTATTTTCCTTCCACAAGGGAATATGTGAAACACTTTGGTTTGGACCAGCAACGCCTTGAACGACTGGACAAAAAAATAACCATCATGCATCCGGGGCCGATCAACCGCGGTGTGGAAATATCTAGCGAGGTTGCCGATGGTGATCAAAATATCATTCTTGACCAGGTGGAAAATGGCGTAGCCGTACGAATGGCCGTTCTCTATCTATTAGCATCTAAAATCGAGCATTATGAGAACAACGGATAAAACCAACTTTATTTTATTACAAGCCGATGAAAAGGAAAGTATCGGTGATTTCATCAAGGCCTTGAGCCATCATATCATGTCCAACCCCGATGATAACTACGTGATCGACCTATTGGGATTTGCCGATATCGATCAGGAGAACATCAAACAACTGATCAGTATCCATGTTTCCATCCATCCTGAGAATTATTCGTTAGTAGTATTGATAGACCAGCTCAAAGTGGAAGAGCTACCGGAGGAAATTAACACGGTTCCAACGTTAAAAGAAGCTGAAGATGTGATCCAAATGGAGATGATCGAACGAGATTTGGGATTTTAAATGATGCAATTACATATTCTTGGATGCCATTCCGCCAGTCCATCACCGACGGCTCATCCTACAGCGCAGGTATTGACCATTAGGAACCATCAATTCCTGATCGATTGTGGAGAAGGCACGCAGGTAAGGATGCGTTTGAACAAGATCAAATTTACGCGCATCAAGCATATTTTTATTTCTCATCTACACGGTGATCATTTTTATGGTTTGATCGGTTTTATTTCTACGCAATGTCTGTTGCAACGGGAAACGGAGCTCCATATCTACGGACCTAAAGGTATTAAAGAGATCATTTTGTTACAACTGAAGTTAGCCAATACGTATACCTCTTATCCGCTGTATTTTCATGAGTTGAGCTCAGATGAACCGGAAGTCATCTTTGAAGATGAACAAGTTATAGTATCGACCATACCATTAGTGCATCGGGTGTACACGAACGGTTTTCTATTTCAGGAAAAATTAGGCGAACGCAAGCTGAACATCGAAGTTGCACAGCAATATCCCATCGATCCGGTGTATTACAACTCCGCCAAACAAGGAAAGGACATAAAGCTGGATGATGGACGCGTCATTGATAATAAAAAGTTGACCTTTCCGCCGGATAAGCCATTAGCTTACGCTTTTTGTAGCGATACAGCTTTTCAACCTGAAATGGCAACACAGATCGCTAAGGTAGATCTTTTATATCACGAATCGACATTTCTGGAAGAACATGAAGACCTTTGCGAAGTGACAAAACATTCCACAGCAAAACAAGCCGGGATCATCGCCCAAAAGGCCAATGCAGGTCGATTGATATTAGGACATTATTCTTCGCGGTATAAAAAACTGGAACGTTTTCAGCAAGAAGCACGAGAAGTCTTTGAAAACGTTGAGCTCGCTATAAGTGGTAAAGTTTTTGAGGTAGGATGAATGGTCTAATTTTTGTAAAACATCGTTTAGCAATAACCCGAATCGCCATCTTCCTACCCAATAACCATCGTCATTTTGATGAATTTTCCAATGCGGTCTGATCAATATCAACATTCTTTTGAAAAATATTCATCCTTTACCGATACTGAGATTCCTAAACAAAGCTTATGCCACTTTCTTAATGCTTACCATGCTTAAGTATCAAATACCTCAGATATAGCAATTACTCTCTAACCCTTTTCCAGTTGTTCATATAGTCTGACGGAGTAGTAGCTTCTTATTGTATTATTTATTAAAGTATACAGTAAAATTAACAAACTTTATATTTCCATGCTTTATTTTCAGTTCTTCTTATCCCATGTTCTGCCATAGATAAACTTTGAACCCATTTTTATACCGTATTTTCCTTTAAGTTATTATTTTTCACTAAATTTAGCTCTGATTTTAATCTAACAACTATGTGGATCAGTGTAATTGTATCGATTGCTTTCGGAATAGTTTTACTATTGGTCGCTATATTCAAGAAAAAAAACTATAAACTTAGGGCGGTTTTAGGAATTATTGGTATATCTCTTTTATTCTATGGAAGCTACACTTACGGAGCGATGGAGCCCGTACCGTTAATTGAAATCTTTGATGTGGCTAACAAACGTCAGGTAGAATATCCGGTAAAAAAAGTACAGGTGACTTCGCCTACGGAAAACGATACCGTTCAATGTAGGAATTTAACGATGGGCGTTTATCCAGAGGGTCATAACAAGGATATTTGGGTCTTGCTTCTACCTTCGAATGGCCTTTATTATCCGCAGTCCGATAACACTAATACTTCCTATAAGAACGATGGAAAATGGCAGGTCATAACCAGGTTCGGTGGCAGTATGAACGAGGATTATCAACTGCTGGTCTATGAAACCGATTCCTTAGCCTCTCGATTCTTTACGCAAACCATTGAAAAATGGAAAGCAGCAAAGGAATATCCCGGATTGACCAAAGAGCAGATCCCAGATGGTGCTAAAAAAGTTGATGAGATTTATATTACTTTAGCCAGGGATTGCACCGATGTGTTTTAATGGAGAGAACTCCAATTTAGATTTCAGATATTGGTTAAAAGATATGAGAAAGATGTGCTTCCCTAAATAGCGTTGACCTTTTTGATCGATAATTGATTTGACCAAACGTTCCTATCTATCCTGTACCTAAAGGCAAAGTATTCAATACCATCAACTTATATTACCGATATATCGTCCCAACGGCACTGGTTTTCATAAAGCTAAAGAGAAAAAAGGCTGCGTGAAACTTTAATACCTAAGCAATCGATCTTTGAATTTATACAAAGCGCTTCGCGTGTCCGCCTTAGGCGGATGTACCGAGAACAAGATATTGTTAAAAAAAACGCAGACCAAACTCAAAGCTCTCGTCAACAATTTGGAGTCATCTAAAAGACAGATACATACAACCAACTCCAATCCTCCAGTAGGGCTCCAGTATACCTTCGGTCATGTTACAGCGTGGTTATAGCGTGCTTACATAATTTAACAATTATAGAAAAAATATAGCCTAAGAAGTTCAAAACCTTAAAGGCTAATGAGCAAGGAAATTTTCCATGCATCCAAAGAAAACCGCTCCCGCAAGATCGTATCGTGTGGTATAAGTTTATAATTAAATACCATGGTCAAGGCATATATAGTTGGTTACATCCGAAACTACTAAAGCCGATGAACAGACGCAATAGGTCAGCATAGAAAGTTTTAACCATTGGGTGCATCACAATATAGATATTATTTATCATTTGTGAACCTATAAAATTCAGGCGATGCCAGCCATGAATAGTATTTGGTTTTATTAGCAGCTTAGATGCCTCGCTATTAAAATTTATGGACCTATTTAATACTTAAAAGCTATGAATGTTCATATGAATTTGACATTTAGTTATTTAAGTTTTTATCTAACATCTTATAGCTAACATCCTAGATTTAATATCTTAGTCGGACAAGACTATTTTTTAATCTTTCATTGTCATCATTTACACTAAATTATCCGATTTTTGTAAAAAAAATTGAGGATGAAGGAAGATCTACACGACCAGCGAAAGACGTATGCAAAAAAAAGTTTGTTGCGTTCTGATCTGGAAGAAAACCCGATACAGCAATTCCAGCGTTGGTATTACGACACGAAAAATGATGATAGCATAGACGAAGCTAATGCCATGACGGTAAGCAGCATCGGGACGGATGGTTTTCCTAAAACACGCGTGGTCCTGCTCAAATATTATGACGAATACGGTTTTGTGTTCTACACGAACTATGATAGCGAAAAAGGCAAGGCTTTACAGGCAAATTCCAAGACCTGCCTGAACTTCTTCTGGCCATCTTTAGAAAGACAGATCATCATTAAAGGCAAAGCCGAAAAGCTTAGTGAAGCACGTTCTGACCAGTATTTTGCCAGTAGACCTAAGGGTAGTCAGTTAGGCGCGCTGGTCTCTCCACAAAGTAAAGTGGTAGAAAATAGAGAGATACTGGAAGATAGATTGGCCAACCTTGAAAAGGAATATCAACATAAAGAGATAAAACGCCCAGCGAACTGGGGCGGATTCCTTGTCAGACCAGAAAGCATAGAATTTTGGCAGGGAAGACCCAACAGATTACACGATAGATTCCTATATTCGCTCACTAACGAATACGACTGGAAAATAGAACGTTTAGCGCCATAGGATATGAAACAACTTATTTTAGTAAGACACGGAAAATCAGATTGGAACCATAATGTGACAGACCATCAAAGACCGGTCAAACAACGAGCTTATGATGATGCGAAAATGGTAGCCCATGCTTTTCAGAACGCAGTGGACATCCAATTCCCGATCTATTCCAGCACCGCAAAACGAGCCCATACGACCGCTGAATTGCTTCAGGAACATTTGCAGGAACAGATAACTGAGCTCAAGACCTTCGATGAGCTCTATACTTTCAATGGTGAAGATTTGCTGGATTTTATCCACCAGCTCCCTGATGATGAAGAACAGGTGATGCTGGTCAGCCATAATGGCGGTTTAACGGACCTTATCAATCGTATCAGCAACGCAACGCTGGATAATTTACCAACCACAGGCCTCGCCCTCATCAAGTTCGATGTTGATGATTGGAGTCAGGTCGATAAAGGACAATTGATCTTACATTTATTCCCAAAAAACCTTAGATGAACTTAAAAGATAGATATATCAACCGCGACCTTAGTTGGTTGCAATTCAATGAACGTGTATTACAGGAAGCCGCTGATGAGAGCGTACCACTGATAGAACGCCTGCGTTTCCTCGGTATTTTCTCGAATAATCTCGATGAGTTCTTTAGGGTAAGATATGCTGGCATCAAAAGAATAGAGAAAGAGGGAAAGAGCAAAGTGGATCTGTTAGGAGGCTATCAGGCCAATGAACTTTTACAAGAGATCACGGAAGTAGTGATCAGGCATCAATCGGAAAGTCTGGACATACTGGCCGATATTCAAGAACAGCTTAAAACCCATCATATTAACGTTATAGATGTTTCTGACATCAATAATGAACAATCTGAGTTCATCAAGGATTATTTCCTGCAAAAGGTGAGTCCGGCATTGGTCACCATTATGATCGATGAGCTGGAGGAAATGCCCAAATTGAAGGACAGCAGAGCTTACCTGGCAGTTAGGATGATCCATCAGGAAGGCAAGGAAAAGAAAAAACGTTTTGTGCTTATCGAGATACCTAAACAGGTTGACCGCTTCGTGGTGCTTCCCTCCGTAGGAAATGAAAAATACGTTCTTTTATTAGATGACCTTATCCGCTTCAATTTAGATGTTATTTTCAATATATTTGACTATAGGGAGCTTTCCGCTCACATGATCAAGATCACTCGCGATGCACAACTCGATCTGGAAGGCGATCTAAGCAAAAGCTATGTGGAACAACTGATGGAAAGCGTTAAGGACAGGGTAGATGGTGATCCGGTCCGATTCGTCTACGATAAGAATATAGGGGAAGATACGCTCAACTACCTACTGGGAAAAATGGAGATCGATGATGATGATAGCATTATTCCCGGCGGTAGATATCATAATAGACGCGACTACATGAAGTTTCCTGACCTGGGCGCTAAGCATTTGCTTTACGATAAGATACAGCCACTTCCTTTCTCAGGAGTCCAGTTCAAGGGAAGTCTGCTCAAAGAGATCAAGTCCAGGGATTACCTGCTTTATGCGCCTTATCAGACCTTTTCTTATACCGTGAAGTTCCTTAGAGAAGCAGCCCTGGACCCTAAGGTCAAATCCATAAGCATCACGATATATAGATTAGCAGAGGTTTCTCATATCGCCAGTTCACTGATCAATGCGGCCAAGAACGGTAAGAAGGTCACAGTATCGATAGAACTAAAAGCCCGATTTGATGAAGCCAATAATATCAAATATTCCGATGTGATGCAACGCGAGGGCATCAATCTCATATTCGGCGTTACTGGATTAAAAGTTCATGCGAAAGCCTGTGTGATCGATCGTTTGGAAGGCAACCGGATCAGCCAATATGGCTTTATCAGCACCGGGAATTTTAATGAGAACACCGCTAAATTATATACGGATTATACACTTTTCACCTCTCATAAAGGTATTTTAAAAGATGTTACGAAGATGTTCGAGTTCTTTGAGGTCAACTATAAAGTACACCGATATGGCCATGTCATCGTAAGTCCGCATTACACGCGTAAACGCTTCTATAAATTGATCGATCAGGAGATCAGTAATAAAAAGGCAGGCAAGTCGGCTGGGATGCGACTCAAAATGAACAGTCTATCGGATCACGGAATGATCGATAAGCTGTATGAGGCTAGCCAGGCTGGCGTGAACATCAAACTGGTAGTAAGAGGCATTTGCTGTTTGATTCCTGGCGTTAAAGGAATGAGCGAGAACATTGAGGCGATAAGTATCGTAGATAAGTTCCTGGAACATCCACGATTATATATTTTTGAAAATGGTGGCGATAAGGAGTATTACATATCATCGGCCGATCTAATGACGCGAAACCTGGACAAGCGAGTGGAATTGACCTGTCCGGTCTACGATCCGGAGCTACAACAAGAGCTGGATGACACTTTTGAGATCAGCTGGAAGGATAATGTCAAAGCAAGGGATCTTTCATCGGCAAATCAGGCGAGTTATCGGCAGAATGATGAGTCGCCTATCAGAAGTCAATTTGCTATTTATGAATATTATAAAGAAAAATTAGAAGCAGAGCAAAATGCTTAGGATCTATAAATACGCGGCGATAGATATCGGTTCTAATGCCATCAGGTTGTTGATATCAACCATCACAGAAGCTCCAGGAAGACCTACCACCTTTAAAAAGACATCGCTGGTAAGAGTTCCTATCAGATTGGGTTCCGATGTATTCGTTAATGGAAGGATAGGTGAGGAGAAGCGCGGAAAGCTGATCAAAGCGATGACAACATTTAGCCTGTTGATGGAACTTCACGATATCGTGGAGTATAGAGCTTGTGCAACATCTGCCATGCGAGACGCTGAAAATGGTGACGGTATCGTTGAAGAGATAAAAGATAAGACCGATATTCAGGTAGATGTTATAGACGGAAGCGATGAGGCGGCTATGATCGCGGCAACGGACTTACACGAGCTTATACGCGATAACAATACCTACCTTTATGTTGACGTTGGTGGAGGAAGTACGGAACTAACGGTCTATTATCAGGGGAAAACATTAGCTTCCAAATCTTTTGACCTGGGTACGGTAAGGCTTTTGAACGATCTGGTGGATGAAGAAAGTTGGGAAGTTTTCCGTCAATGGGTACAGAACAGATGTGGCCCTTTTTCAAAAGTATATCTTATCGGTTCCGGTGGTAATATCAACAATATTTTCAAGAACAGTGGCAATAAGGATGGAAAACCATTATCTTATCTCTATTTATGTTCTTATTATCAATTATTGAACTCTTTGCCGTACGAAGACAGGATCGCTCAATTAGGACTCAATCAAGATCGAGCGGATGTCATTGTTCCAGCGACCAAGATCTATTTGACCGCGATGAAACATGCTGGAGCAGAATCAATTTATGTGCCTAAGATAGGTCTATCAGATGGTATTATCAAGTACCTCTATAATAAGAACAAAGCTTAGTATTGTTCATTCTCGTTGGGAAATTCCCGGGATTTTACATCATCATTGTACTGCTTGATCGCGTTGGTCATGATACTGTTCAGGTCCTCATATCTTCTTAAGAAACGTGGGTTGAAAGCATGGTCCATACCTAACATGTCATGCAAGACAAGCACTTGACCATCTACTTGATTCCCGGCACCAATTCCGATTACCGGGATGTCCAATGAATCTGCCACCTCACCAGCCAGTTTTGCAGGGACCTTTTCCAGAACCAGCGAAAAACAACCTAATTTCTGTAGCATTAACGCATCTTCCTTGAGCTTTTCAGCTTCAGCTTCCTGCTTTGCTCTCACGGTATAAGTGCCGAACTTGTAAATAGACTGTGGGGTCAAACCTAAATGCCCCATTACCGGAATACCCGCACGTAATATGCGCTTGATCGAGTCCTTTATTTCGCTTCCACCTTCCATTTTTACGGCATGACCGCCACTTTCCTTCATTATCCTGATAGAAGAACGCAAGGCCTCTTTTGCATCGCTTTGATAACTCCCAAAAGGAAGGTCTACCACTACTAATGATCGACTGATAGCTCTTACGACGCTTGATGCATGATAGATCATGTGGTCAAGCGTTATGGGCAATGTAGTTTCATGACCCGCCATTACATTAGAAGCTGAATCTCCTACTAATATAACATCTATTCCTGCCTGGTCAACGATCTTTGCCATAGAGAAATCATAGGCCGTTAACATAGATACTTTTTCGCCGGCCCTTTTCATTTCTGTGAGCGACTTGACCGTAATCCTTTTATAGTCCTTTTTTGCTGTTGACATACATTTGAATTTCATAGCAAATATACAAAGCAGGACTTAGTTTCTCCCAGATCATGTAAATGATTAGGATCGGTATAGAATACAATAATTCCAGTCATGTACCATAAAAGGCGATCTGTTTCTCTAAAACTTTGATAGTTAACTCTTAGGATTGAATGATGTAATTAGGATAAATAATCATGATAACCTGTAAAGATTTGATATTGGGTCTGTTGAGTTTTGACCCAGGTTATTAATGAATACTGGAATCATAATAATTCATACGTATGGGTTTTAGATCATTAAGGTTGTATACATTTAATCGAGTGTTTCTTATTTACTATCAAGGGAACAAAAAATGTGTTGCATGAAGTTTATCAAAATGTATCGATATCAGCTTTTATAACACAAAACTTATCGATGGCTCTATTGCGCTTAGTAGAAGGATTTCCCGATCTTTCTTGTTTGGATCTTGAAATGACTAATAATTTCAAGGTTATATTTTTATAATGTACCTTTGTTTATCTTGTTTAAGTGCCTAAGTTTATAAAGCTTTTTATGTAACATTATGAACCTGCGACCCGGATTCTTTTTAGGAGAAGACCTATGGGACATTCATTCACTTTCCCAAATCGATAAAAGGACTATGTTAGAATGGAATTTAATAGTATTTTTGAGAAATATAATGATACGGAAAATTTCATAAGATAAATGCCCCACGTTCATAATTCACTAACTAATGGGTGAGAAAAAATTAAAGGTAGTAGAGCTTTTCGCTGGTGTAGGCGGTTTTAGACTTGGACTGGAGAAAAGCAATTATAAGGTGATCTGGAGCAATCAGTGGGAACCGACCACGAAAGCCCAACATGCTTCCAGGGTTTACGAAGCCAGGTTTGGCGGTGAAGGTCATTCCAGTGAGGATATCCATGAGATCGTTACGCGAAATGTGGAAGAAATCCCAGACCACGATGTACTGGTAGGTGGATTTCCCTGCCAGGATTATTCCGTGGCGACGACCTTGTATAACGCTAAAGGACTGAAAGGAAAAAAAGGGGTGCTCTGGTGGTCAATTCACAAGATACTGGAATCTAAAAAGAAAAAACCAGACCATCTTATCCTGGAAAATGTGGATAGATTATTAAAATCGCCTGCCAGTCAGAGAGGAAGAGACTTTGCGGTCATGCTACAAAGTTTGAACGAGTTAGGGTATGCGCTGGAATGGCGTGTCATCAATGCTGCCGATTATGGAATGCCACAGCGAAGAAGAAGGGTTTTCCTGATTGGTTATCACACAAGTTCTTCCTTGTTCCCGGCATTAGAAAATGCGAATAAAACAGATTGGATACTGGAAAACGGAATCCTTGCTCAGGCATTTCCTGTTAAGCAAGATAAGATTAACGCAACTTCAAATTTCAAGTTAAAAGGCGATTTGGTAGATATCACGCAAAGCTTTAATAAAAACGGCAAAAGCTCGCCTTTCGAGAACTCTGGCGTGATGGTCCATGGTCAGGTCTATTCCATGAAGACCCATGCTGAATATGATGGCGACCATCTTACATTAGGTGACATCCTACAGAACGGCGAAGTAGCTGATGATTTCCTTATAGACGGCAAAGATGAAGATAAATGGGAATATCTCAAAGGAGCAAAGACCATCGAGCGTGAGTCCAGTAACGGATATAAGTATCAATATTCTGAAGGAGGAATGATCTATCCGGATGCACTCGATAATGCATCCAGGACGATCATCACCGGTGAAGGCGGCAGATCACCATCGCGTTTCAAACACGTGGTTTCCACTAAACAAGGATTGCGAAGACTTACGCCCATAGAATTGGAACGCCTGAACATGTTCCCGGACGATCACACCAAACTCGATGGAATATCAGATGCTAAGCGAGCTTTTTTTATGGGAAACGCACTGGTAGTAGGAGTGATAGAGAAAATAGGTGAACAGTTACATGAAAATATCATTACTGCTGAAAAGACATAGCCACAAAAATCTTATTTCTTTTTATAATAAATGGCTCATTAACAGAGTCCTATTCCAGACCTTGATTAAAAATAGCGACTAAGAATTCTATGGATCATTCTACTAATCACTCATCAAACCTTTTAACAGTTCCAAATTATTCAAATGACAATGATAGTAAACAAATAGCCGTGTCCGACTCAGATACGAGATTTTAGACTTTTGACACCAAAGGCGTTATATGAGATTTTAGATAAAGTTCAAATAATTAATTATCAATTAAGTAAATTTTAAAAAAAGCAATTTATTAGCTTTCTATGAATCCCGCATTATAACAAGGTATTATAAAATGAAGCTACGATATCAATTATTATAAGTACAAGCATGGTTTTTATAAATATTTAATCGAACAATAATGATAAATACAAATAAACCTTCAGCTTAAAGGCAGGCTTAATCTAGATTCGTACGTTTGATTTGATCATATAAAAGATGAAATAATAGCAACTGATTAAGCATAGGTCTTTAGCAAACGTAAATTATGGGAATACTCTTTTTTCTCTGCATTAAAGATACCCTGATGATCGATAAGGTCTATTCTCACCTTTCCGTGCGCATGGATGATCCTGTTGTTACCTAGTACTATACCTACGTGAACGATATCACCTTCTTCGTTGTCAAAGAAGGCCAGATCACCAACCTGACATTCTTCTAAAAAGCTCAATGATCTTCCCTGACGTGCCTGATCGCTGGAATCCCTGGCAATGGCGATGCCACAGATCTTATAGACCATTTGAACGAAGCCGCTACAATCTATACCAAAAGGACATTTGCCACCCCAAGCATAGGGAGCGTTCAGGTAAAGCATGGCTGTATCTGCAATTTGATTATGATCGATACCTTCGTTGTTCTTTCCATCAAATTCATGGGCTAATAATTTACATGCGGCCAGGGATGAACCAATGTGAACCGGTATCAACTGATGATTCCTTGTACTGACGAATTCGATAAGGTCGGCGGAACAGTAGAATGCATTTTTACTTAAATGATCGGCATCTTCTTTTGTTATGGTCACGAACTGCTTGTTATCGATCCATCCCTCATATCCATCAAAATATTGCTTGATATAAGTCCAGCTCTTCTGTTCTTCGATGATCTCAAAATGTTCTCCGTACAGAAGTTGGGATACGACTTCCGCCTTATCAGAACCTGAGCTCCTGAGCGGAACCGCACTTAAATGACAAAGTCCGTTCTTCATTTACTGGTTATTATTTTCTTTTGATGACCATGGACGAAGCTCCGCCACCGCCATTGCAAATAGCGGCTGCGCCTATCTTTGCATCATTGTGTTGCAGAACACTTATCAATGTATTGAGGATCCTAACACCAGAACACCCTAATGGATGGCCCAGGGAAACAGCCCCACCGTGAACATTCACTTTTTTATTATCCAAACCCAATATTTTCATATTGGCTAAACCAACTACGGAAAACGCCTCATTGAACTCAAAGAAGTCCACATCATCCTGACCGATACCTGCCTTATCTAAAGCTTTAGGCAATGCTTTTGCTGGAGCCGTGGTGAACCTTTCCGGTTCCTGAGCAGCATCCGCATAGCTCATCACCTCAGCGATAACCTCTAGTCCCATGGCCTTTGCTTTATCTTCGCTCATCAATACCAAAGCGCCAGCACCATCATTTATCGTAGAAGCATTAGCAGCTGTTGATGTCCCGTCTTTCGTAAAAGCAGGCCTTAATTTGCTTACCTTATCGAACTTGATGTTCTTGAATTCTTCATCTTCTTTCATAACGATCGGGTCACCTTTGCGCTGTGGTATCTCAACAGGAGTAACCTCATTATCAAATTTTCCTGCTTTCCATGCTGCGGCTGATCTTTTATAGGATTCAATGGCAAATTCATCTTGCTCTTCCCTGGAAATATCGTGCTCGGTAGCACAAAGATCGGCACTACATCCCATGGCTTGTTGGTCGTAGGCATCCATCAATCCGTCCTTAGAAAGTCCGTCTACGAGCTTTGCATCACCAAACTTCTTACCTTTCCGCATTTGGACATAGTGTGGTATTTGGCTCATGCTTTCCATTCCACCGGCTACAATGATATCCGCATCGCCCAGCGCGATAGCTTGTGCGCCTTGCATAACAGCCTTCATACCACTGGCACAAACCTTATTGACGGTCGTACAAGGAACACTGTTAGGTATTCCTGCTCCCAGCGCAGCTTGTCTCGCCGGTGCTTGCCCATTATTCGCCTGGACTACATTTCCCATGAGTACTTCCTGTACTTCGCTGGGATCAAGGTCGATCTTCTTTAAAGCTGAACTTATGGCATGGGAACCCAGTTGAGTGGCGGGAATATTGGATAAACTTCCCAGAAAACTTCCAATAGGTGTTCTTGTACTACTTACGATAACTACTTTATTACTCATGATGCGAATTGTTTTTTAGTGCGTTGCTAATTTAATCAAAATGTAAGAATTGTTGTGTTGATCCTTTGATTATTATCAATGATCAGGGCATTTTGTTGAACTTTTAAATAATTTCTAACTCATCCCTAAAGTTCCGCCTTCACCCGAACTATGAGATTATCGTTGTTTATATTCCTGGTTCAATAGACCTGTTTTGTTTAAGTAGAAAAGGTGTTTTCGTTCAATCCTACCTATTTCATTATTCTTGCGATATCAAATTTTGTTCTAGTCGTATTTGTTTAAAAGCCCGAATTCATAAGGTGTCCACAAACAAGCTTTTAACCCACTTTTTTTAAACGCGGTATTCACCCAGGAATTACAGGTCTTAAAGCATGAATAACTTCCATTGGCCGCGTAGAAATCATCGAATTCCGTATACCCTTTATCATCTAATTTGATGAACTGCTGGTCGCTGTCTTTTTTGAAGGAAGCCAGTAAATAAGTATTCAACTCTTTTAAGGCTGGCCGATCTATATGAACCGCTACCCAATCCGATCTACGGTTTTGATATCGGGTGATATGCATCAGGCTGGGCGTTTTTAAGAACAATGCCTGCAAACTTCTTTTAATGCTTAGGTCTTCCCAGGTCCTGGTTTCCAGATAAAAATCCTTATCGCCCCAGCCAAAGGCCAGATAACTATCATTTTCCTGATGTTCTATACCATTCAACAACTTAGTTCCCAGGGTTTTCTTAGGCATAACAATGTTGAGATGAACGCCATTAGTGCTTAAGTAAATGGTTTGGTCTGCGTCTTCAACATCAATTTTCTCATGGACACTGACCCAGGTGAGCAGTAAGGATAGTAAGCAATAGCTTAATGGGATAAGCATCAAATAAATAAACCATCTTACTATAACCTTTGCTTTTTTCATTATGCGATTATCGAAAATTAGGATTCATGATGACTTCCTTTTGCACGGGCATTTTAATGATCAGGAATAATTATGCTGAAATAAGAAAAACATCATCTTTCTTTCAATTTTCATATCATTTGTTCTTACTATACATCAGTAAACGTGCGCTATTAACTCACTATTCTTCTTGGGATATGACCTGGTAACCGAGTAAGCAGCTCATAGTTCATGCTGTTGTTCATATCGCTAAAAGAGCTCACGGTAATGGTCTGGTCGCCCTGTTTCCCTATTAATACCACCTCATCATTAACATTAACTTCTTCCAGATCAGTAACGTCCACGACCATCATGTTCATGTTGACCGCGCCTACCACACGAACGCGCGTTCCCCTGATCAAAACATATCCGTTATTGCTCAGGGTTCTACTAAATCCATAGCCATAGCCTACCGGGATGGTGGCGATCTTAGTAGGATGATTCGTCAAATAGGACCTACCATAACTCACATATTCATTCTCATCAACGTACTTTACGCTCATCACCACGCTTTTCCAGGAAAGTACACGCTGTAGTGGATCATTGGTTTGATCGCCATCATTCAAGTTAAGCATTTTTGTTTCTGTATTGGGCCAAAAGCCATAACTGGAGATCCCAACCCTGACAAGGTCTAGCGCGGTCTCGGGAAAATTGAACAATCCGGCAGAGCATGCGCAATGATAGCATTCCGGTATTATTCCTTGTTTTTCTAACCCGTTAGTAATATCCTTAAAACGCTGTATTTGTTTTTTTATTCGGTCATGATTGACCATTTCCTCGGCTCCGGCAAAATGAGTGCAAACTCCTTTAACCTCAAAACATGACCGGTTATCTTCAATTATCCTTACTACATCTTTCAAGTCTTCCTTGTAAAATCCGGTGCGGTGCATTCCCGTTTCTATTTCGATATGCACCTTTGCAGGCTTGTTAATCTTTTGAGCTACCTGACAGGTAGCATGAAGACGCTCCAGCGTGAAAATGTAAAAGGAAACCTCATTCTCTATCGCCCATGCTAGATGATCATCATCTATCCAACCTACGATCATGATCTCGCATTGTTTTTGTTTTACCCTGTGTGCTCGCATCGCCTCAGCAACACTGAATACCGTAAAATGGTCTACACCGCATTCTTCGACCATTGGTAAGAGGTCTTCTATACCATGACCGTAAGCATTAGCTTTGATTACCATGGAAAAACGCGTATCTTTACCAGCAAGACCTTTCAGGTAGTTGATATTATTATTTAGTGCACTTTTGCTGAGCTCTATGTAAGAAGTGTGTTTCATATTCTTTTCAATTCATTTTTTTAAATGATGGAAGATGATATTCCAGAATATCCTTATACCGGTTCTAATGATCTCGTCAGGGAAATCGTAATCATTATTATGTAGCTGTGGCTGTTTCATTCCAGCACCCAAACCAAAAAGTGCACCTTTGTAATAACTGGTAAAAAGACCAAAATCCTCAGACCAGGGAAAAGAGTGTTTAACCTTTAAAGTGTTCAACTGTTCTTTATTAGCATTTATGCTTATGATCTCTGTACATTCCCTATCGTTGTTCACGGCTTCAAAATTTTCCGTCCATGATATTTTTGCTTCAAGCTCATGGAGCTCTGCAGTTTTGTAGGCTACCTTCTCTGCTTTTTCAGCCATACGCTTCATATCACCTTCTTCATGCGCACGCAAGGTCGCCATTACTTCTCCATCACCTGCTGAAGTTCCAAAAGCAGGATTTCCTACTCGGATAGCAACCGGTGTGATCAGTGAAGCTCTGTGAAGTTCGGTGTGCATTTGTGGTATCTCGAACAAGTGTTGAATGATCTGGGAAACGGCCAATGCCGGATTTTTTCCATCTTCCGGGTGACTTGCATGGGAAGGTGCACCTTTTAAATTGATGATCATCCCGCGAGAAGCAGAAGCGAAAATGTTGTCTTTTAGGATGATCTGATTTTTTTTAAATCCCGGGAGATTGTGCAAGGCATATATGAAATCTGGCTCTATAGTACTGAACTTTTCGTCGGCAAGAATCCTGGCGGCGCCTTCTCCAGTTTCTTCAGCCGGTTGGAAAAGCAATGTCACGCGGCCGGTTTCAGGTCGTTTCTGAGCTAGTAAACTTGCTATACCACAAAGGATGGCCATATGTCCATCATGACCACATTTGTGTCCAACACCATCATTTTCTGAGCGATATTCTATTTCATTGACCTCCCTTATTGGTAAAGCGTCCAATTCACATCGAAGCATCACACTAACACCGCGGTTTTTTCCATTATAAACTGCGGCAACACCATGACCACCGATGTTCTCTACCAGGTCATCGGGATAAGTGGACCTCAAAAATCCGGTTATCCGTTGAGCGGTCTTTTCTTCATGACTAGACACCTCAGGATGTTGATGTAGCTCTTGCCGTAGTGCTATAAGTTGATGGATGTTCAGAGAAAGATCGTCGATCATGGTCGCTCATATATCAATTTTCAAATCCTAATTTATAAATAATTTTCCGATTTTAAAAAATTGACTAAAATGAAGTTATATACTATAGTGAGATGATCAGAAAGTTATTGTGTTCCGATAAATAGAAGGCTAATCCCAACAAACTGGCTTATATTTGAAGGCAAAAAAAATACGTTATGTCATTAACGCCTTCTAATATGTTGCCATTAGGCACTAAAGCTCCTGATTTTAAATTACCGGACGTAGTTTCTGGGGATACATTATCACTAAATGAATTAAAAGGAGAAAAAGGAACGGTCATCATGTTCATTTGTAATCATTGTCCTTATGTCAAGCATGTGAATGAAGAGATCGTCCGCGTGGCAAATGATTATCATGTATTGGGGTTTAGTTTCATCGCCATTTCCAGCAATGATGTGAAAAACTATCCGCAGGATGCACCGGATAAGATGCTGGAAAACGCTCGTGAGAACGATTATCCCTTCCCTTATCTATACGATGAAAGCCAGGACGTGGCAAGAGCTTATAAAGCAGCCTGCACGCCGGATTTCTATGTCTTCAATGCGGAGCTGGTGTTAGAATACCGTGGTCAACTGGATGATTCCCGACCTAAAAACGGTATTCCGCTTTCAGGAAGGAGTCTACGCGAAGCTTTAGATGCTATTTTTAACAATAGAGAAGTTTATAAAGATCAAAAACCCAGTATGGGTTGTAATATCAAGTGGCGTAGGTACTAAAAAATCTAGTTGATACTATCTGCCATTTTCTTACTGCACATGGGTTGCCCCTTTTTTATGACACATTGATAGTGCATTTTCAACTCGATAAAATGTTGATAAAAACGCTTTGAAATAATGAAGATCTAAAAAATGGCTACTGCTTCATTTTAGTATAAAAGCTCAATTTTAATCAATAAATTTAATTGTGAACCTTTATCTGTTGTTCTTTATATCTATAATAAGTTGTTTTAAAATATCATAGCAAGCATATGTCTTATCCTTTTTTACCTTATGGATAAATAGTATAAACCAGTTATTTTTAGCTTCTTAAAAATCATTAGCAGTGTACTTGAAGCGGATAAAAAAGCTTGCCTGATTTTCATTCGGCTGGATCTTCAATGCCTGGCAGGATAAGTAGAAGCATAAGATTAGAAGCTGTAAAGTGTTTTTTTACTTTTTAAACTCTTAAATATTTTAAAAATTGAATAGATTAAATATACTTTGATCATTAATTAAATTATAATTGTGTTTCTGTATATAAAAGATCGATGCATCATTTTTAGTACATCAAAAGATAAAAGCAGATATACTGAAGTAAAGTTGGTTATCTACATAACAAAATTCTATGAAACACCATTACCATGACCAAATTATATCTCTAACCGGATTCTTTTTCATCACAAGTATTCTGTTGCTATCATTAAATTGCTCAGCACAGGTAAATGATAAAACCGGTGATACGATCAAAAAGCTTCCGGAATCTTCCTTTCCCTTAACGATCCAGGGAAAGGTTACTGATAAAACTACCGGGAAACCCTTGTATGGAGTTGCTATACAGACTTTCAAAACCAATAGAGGAACATCAACTGATAAAGCAGGGGAATTTGAGCTCCATCTGGAAAAACCAGCTAAAGGTCTTTCAGTTTCATATTTAGGTTACACATCAAAGAAGATAATATTGAACGACCCTGGATATTTAGATATTCAACTTAGCAGCAGTATCAGCGATCTGGATGAAGTTGTGGTAACGGCATTGAACATCAAGAAATCAAAAGAGCGAATAGGTTATGCTGTCCAGGAAGTTGATGGTAAAAAGCTGGTTAAAACCCAGGAACCAAATGTAGTTTCTAATCTTACCGGAAAAGTGGCCGGATTGACAGTCTTTAATTCAACAGAATTCTTTGCGAATCCGGGCTTGACACTTAGAGGAGAAAGCCCGCTGATAGTCATTGATGGCGTGCCAAATACGTCAACTAATCTATGGGAAATAAACGGTAATGACATAGAATCGATCAATGTGTTGAAAGGTCCGCCGGCATCAGCACTTTATGGCTCTATCGGAAGGAACGGAGCGATTATGATAACCACAAAACGCGGCAACGAAAATGGTGGCGTTCAGGTGGAAATCACTTCAAATACAATGTTTCAAACCGATTTTCTACGTGTGCCGGAAACTCAAAGTAAATATGGCTCAGGAAGAAATGGTGTCTATGTTTATTCGGATGGTTCCGGCTCCGGTCAGGAAGGAAGTGGTTTTTCCTGGGGTCCAAGACTTGACAAACCAGATCCTACTACCGCAAGCGGATTTGTAGAACGCGTGCAATATAATAGTCCTATCGATCCGGAAACCGGTGAACGAATACCTATTCCCTGGATATCCAGAGGAAAGAACAACCTGGAAAATTTCTTTAGGACCGGAATTGTCAATAACAATACCGTTGCTGTTACTGCAGGAAATGAAAAAAAGAACATTCGTGTTTCCTTAGGGAATAGATATCAAAGAGGAATTGTTCCTAACACAGAATTGACTAATTCAAATTTCAGTATTGCTGGTAGATTGAAGTACAAAAAATTTACAGCCGATGTTTCCCTGAACTACAACAAACAACAAACCGATAATATCCCGGAAGTAGCCTTTAGTTCGCAAAGCTATATCTACAACTTAGCGCTTTGGATGGGCGCAAATGTAGATGTAAGAGATCTAAAAGATTACTGGGTTGAAGGACAAGAAGGTTATCAACAAAGGCATTACAGCACTAGT
>CAJXLO010000021.1 GCA_913056525.1 uncultured Psychroflexus sp. | reverse complement strand
AATATAAATGGAGAAAAGCTAAAAAAGGGTCTTGGTGTTTATAAAATGGCCATTTTAGATACGTATGAAGATACTGCGACCATGGCAGCGAATGCATTAAATGATCTGATCGATAAGAACGACATTGATCCTTTGAGCATTAATAGGATCTATCTGGGTACGGAAAGTGCATTAGATAGTTCAAAACCTACTGCTAGTTATGCGGTTGATATGGTAGAACAAAAAATAGGTCAACGTGTTTTCAAACATACAGATGTCCTTGACATGACTTTTGCTTGTGTTGGCGCTGTTGATGTACTTCAAAACGCATTAGACCATATACGTGTACATCCAGAGGATAAGGCAGTAGTCATCGCTTCGGATTTTGCTAAATACGAACTTGATTCATCAGGTGAATACACACAAGGTGCGGGCGCGGTTGCTATGCTAATAGAATCAAATCCTAAGTTGATGAGCCTAACATCATTTTTTGGTGTAAGCTTTAGATCTGAACATGATTTTTTTAAACCACGCCGTCAATATCCTATTAATGGAGAGACGCAAAACTACACGACTGATAAAATCCTACAAGTATACCGGGAAGAGCCGGTTTTTGATGGTCAATTTTCTAATCAATGCTATCAAGATCGTATCCGCGAAGCGTACTTCCATTATAAAGCACAAGCTGATGTCAGAGAGACCTTGCACGAAAGATGGTCGAGTTTGATATTTCATTTACCTTATGCCAGCCACGGCAAACGCATTTTTACGGAAATATATCAACTGGAAAAGGACAAGCGACAACCGGATGACACCTCTGATCAATTCTATGACCTGGAGACTTTAAAAACATTAGCCAGATCAGATGAGTATCGAGAATTTGTTAATAAGAAGATCACTTCAGCTCAGTTAGCCTCTGGTCAAATAGGGAACATGTACGCGGCATCTATCTTTATGAGCCTGATATCTGAATTGGTTTATAAAAAAGATAAGCTAAAGAGCGGTGATATTTTTGGTTTTATAGCTTACGGTAGTGGGTCAAAAGCAAAAGTATTTGAAGGACGTTTGATAGACGGATATTCATCTTTGGTCGATCAACTTCAGTTAGATGAACGCTTAGCTAATAGAAGTTCAATTGATTTTGAAACTTATGAACAATTGCATAGAAAAACATTAGAACGATCTATCCATGAACCTAAGGGTGAATTTGTGCTCAAACATCTCTCAACATTTGAGGCACCTTTAGAAGGGAAAAGGGAATATGAATTTGTAAAGTAAAAAAAGTAGCGTGGACGAGAGTTGAACTCGTGACCTCCGGGTTATGAATCCGACGCTCTAACCAACTGAGCTACCACGCCATTTTTGAGATTTGCAAATATATAATTAATAACTTTTAGGGCAAACCACTTTCTCCTCATTTCAGCAATAATTTTTTAATAATCGCTCAATTATTGTATATTGCTCAACTCAAAATTATGTTATGAGTGATAAAGTTAAATTTGAAAGAGAATTTCCGATTCAAGTATCGCCATCATTGCTTTACAAATATATCTCTACGCCATCCGGACTAAGCGAATGGTTCGCGGACAACGTTAATTCAAGAGGTGAAGTCTATACCTTTATGTGGGAAGGAAGCGAGGAGCAAGCTAAACTGGTCAACAAAAAGAACGATGAAAAGATCAAGCTTAGATGGCTTGAAGATGAAGAAGATGGGGATGATAGCTTTTTTGAAATGCGTATCCAAGTAGATGAGATCACCAAGGACGTTTCCCTCATGATCACTGATTTTGCGGAAGAGGATGAGGTCGAGGAGAGCAAGATGTTCTGGGATAACATGGTCAGCGAGCTCAAACATATATTAGGTTCTTCATAGCTATGAGCAATACGATACTATTCAATGGGCAGTTTAAATCTGCTGATACTGATGTTCTACAACATTCAAATAGAGGGTTCAATTATGGCGATGGTGTCTTTGAGACCATCAGGGTGATCAATAATGAAGTCCTTTTCTGGGAAGACCATTATTTTAGATTGATGTCATCCATGCGTATTATGCGAATGGAAATCCCTCAAGAGTTCTCACCAGAGAAGTTAGAAGAAGACATCCGATCGCTTATTAAGGAGAATGAGCTTACGGACAAACCCGCACGAGTAAAGCTCAACGTTTTTAGGAAGTCCGGTGGTTATTACACGCCAACTTCCAGAGAGATCGATCATTTGATATCCGTTACTGAGATAGAAAGTGCTTTTTATCAATTCCCGCAGCAAGACCATTATCAGGTAGAGCTCTTCAAGGACCATTACATTCTGAGCGGTTTACTTTCATCTATTAAATCAACGAACAAGGCGGTCAACGTGCTTGCCGGAATCTATGCGGAAGAGAACGGTTATGATAACTGTTTGTTGATCAATGAGTCAAAATCCGTGGTTGAAGCGATCAACGGGAATATATTCCTGGTGAAGGACGGTATTGTAAAAACACCACCTTTGAGTGATGGCTGTCTGAATGGAATTGTACGTAAGCAGATCATCGATATCGTAAAGAACAACGATGACCTGGAACTACAGGAGGCATCGGTTTCTCCATTCGAGCTTCAGAAAGCGGATGAGTTCTTCATTACCAATATCATCAAAGGCATCATCCCCATCACAAAATACAGGAAGAAAGACTACAACAGTGTGACCTGTCAAAAGTTGTTAGGCCAATTGAACGCAAAGGCAAGGTTAGGTTAATTATGTTCCGGATTTTCCGGAGCGTTCTGCCAATAACTCAGACTCCCACCGATCTGATCGATACTTTCCTTCCAGATAAGCTCTTCCCTTTTAAAAAGAAGATCATCATTGTTCTTAGGATCCTGGTCTAATATCCACACGCCATCTTCTATTTCCTGTTCCAGTTGACCTGATTCCCAACCTGAATACCCCAGAAAGAAACGTATATAGGGTTCTGGTTTTTTTGAGGTCCTTAACCAATCCTTGATCCTTTCTATATCGCCGCCCCAATACAGTCCGCTTGTTATCTCTATGCTGGTATCGGCCAATTCGTCAATGGCGTGGATGAAATATAAATTATCGTTCTCTACCGGACCGCCTTCGTGAACAGGCATGGATACATTTATTTCCGGTAGTAGCTCATTGAGGTATAAACTTAGTTTCTTATTGACCACAAAACCCACAAAGCCGTCCTGAAGACTTGAATGGGTAAGCAATACGACTGACCTTCCAAAAGAATGATCGCCCAATATGGATGGATGAGAAATCAGTTGATCTCCTTTACTAATGTTCATAAAGCTAATGTAATAAAAAAAGACCTTCTGAAAAGGTCTTTTTGAAAAAATTCCTTGATGAAGTTTCTCCTTAGTTCACAGATTTTTGAAGCTCTGTACCCGGTTTGAACTTCACAACGTTCTTTGCTGGAATGTTGATGGTCTTCCCGGTTTGTGGATTCCTTCCTTCCCGGGCCGATCTTTTAGAAACTGACCAGGAACCAAAGCCTACAAGAGAAACACGATCTCCTTTCTTTAAGGTATCACCTACGTTATCCAAAAAAGATTCTAATGCTTTCTTAGCATCTGCTTTTGAAATTCCGGCATCTTCTGCCATTCCATCAATTAAGTTTGTTTTGTTCATAATCTTTACTTTTTAAATATTAGACATTAAATAATTATTAACACCTACAAATGTATAGGGATTTCCCAATTTCACAAGGGTTTTGAGCAAATAAGCTTAAAATTGTTGATAACTAATTGAAATTGTTGATAAATTAAGTGGTTTTTCAGCCATTTTTATGTAACGATCACTTTAAAACATCATTATTTTTCAAAAGATTCCCGTTGATCGCTTCTTTAGCTGTCATTTTTTTTCTGTTTTGTAGCTGAAGTTCTTCTATTTCCAGGTTCTTATCTTGTGTGGCAACAATAACCTTGTTCTCCATTATGCTGACCTTGCCAGGCTCCTGATCAGAGGTTAAGTTAGTTTTCTTTGCTTTATGGACCTTTAAGCTCACATTCTTGTTCAGCTTTGTCCAGGAGCAAGGAAATGGAGAAAGTCCTCTGATGAAGTCATAGAGCGTTTCATGGTCTTGGTGCCAATCGATTCTTGAGTTTTCCTTATTTAATTTTGGTGCTTTCTTATCTGTTGTAGATAACTTCTGATCAGTAGTAATAGGATTACCCTTATTTATCAATGCTAAGGTGTCGATCACCAGATCTGCGCCAAGATGCATCAATTTATCGTGCAAGCTCCCTACATTATCATCTTCTTCGATCCCGGTTTCCTTCCACTGAATGATCTTTCCTGTATCTATCTCTTCATCAATAAAGAAGGTGGTAACGCCTGTTTTTCTCTCTCCGTTGATGATCGCCCAATGTATGGGAGCAGCGCCTCGATAATCGGGTAGGAGCGAGGCGTGTAGGTTGATGGTCCCTTTTGGAGGAAAATCCCAAACTTGCCTGGGAAGCATCCTGAATGCTACCACAAGGATGATGTCCGGATCGATGAGCTTCAATTGTTCATAGAATTGGTCGCTTTTCAGGTTCGTAGGTTGATACACTGGTAACTGTTTTGAAGTAGCCCACTGCTTGACCGCCGATTCCTTTTTCTTCTTACCACGGCCTGCCTTCCTGTCCGGAGCAGTAACTACACCTGAAATTCTGTGATCTTGTTCATAGAGCTTCTTTAATATCCCAAGGGCGAAATCAGGGGTTCCCATGAACAGTATATTCAGTTCATTTTTCATTTAATACGATCTTATCTTGTTCGTTCATTTTTAATTTGTTCTCTGATAATAAGTTCCGGATCACTAATACGATCTTCTCTTTAGGTTGATTAAGATATTTTATCATTTCATTGATATTAAGTTGTTCATCTTTTGCGCGTGATAATATATGCATTTTGAGTTCTTCAATGCTCATAGATTCATTCACTTGGTCTCTTCTTTGCTGACAAACATCACAATTATGACAGACCTCAGGATTCTCTTCCCCAAAGTACAAAGCCATCGCTTGTTGACGACATATATTTTTGTTTGTGATGAATTCCATCATATCTTGTACTTGCTGCTTTTTGTAATTAAGATGGTGCATGATCAACTTTTTATTTCTCATCACCATAAGCTGACCTTCATGATCTTCCAGGAATTTTATGATGAGGTCCTTATCATTTATTTTCAGGTCAGCGACCTCTATCGATGCTAAGTGCCTTAAACATTTCAGGACCTTTTTCTGGTCAAAGCCGGTGTTTCTGGTCAAGGCCGTCAGATCGACTCCCAGATATTGTTCAAAGATCCCAGGATAGTTCCTAAGGATGTTGTCCAACACCTTTTTCACATCCTTTACTTCCTTGAGTTCTCTGATCCGTTTAGGAGGAACACTGATCTGCATTTCCACGTTCAGTTGATGATTCGTCTTCAACTCTATCAGCGCCACCTTTTCCAGGATTCTCAATGCGTTCAGCACTCGTTTTGCGTTCATTTCATATCTTCTGGCAAAACTTATAATGTCCAAACCGTGTTCCTGGCCCTTTCCTTCGTTTAAGGCGATCTGATAATAGTTGTGTAGCTTTTGATGAACTAATTTGATAAATTCGATATCAGGAAGTTGATCGATATGTTGTTTTTGCAATCTTATTAGCTCGCTGTCGTTGTATACCGTGATGGCCTTTGCCTGCAGACCATCTCTACCAGCCCTTCCTATTTCCTGATAATAGCTTTCTATAGACTCAGGTAGGTCAAAATGGAACACTCGCCTGATGTTCCCTTTGTTGATACCCATTCCAAATGCTGTTGTGGCTACTATGGTAGATAGTTTATTTGCCAGGAAGTCGCTTTGGGTATTAAGTCTTTGCCGTAGCGGTAGTCCTGCATTAAACGCCTCGCTCTTTATTCCGTTCCTCTTTAATAGCGCGTTAAGAGTGAGGCAAAGCTTTCGACTTCTTACATAGACCACGCTCGACTGTTTTGCCGGTCTCATATGATGAAGCAAATAATTCCTTCGATCATTTACTTTCTTGACCATTATGGAAATGTTCTTGCGTACCACTGATTCCTGTACCTTGATGGGTTGTTCAAGCTGTAACAAAGAAGCAATGTCCTTTTGAACAGGAATGGTCGCTGAGGCGGTTAAAGCCATAATGGGAACTTCTGGATAGCGTTCTCTGATCTGATGTAATTTCCTAAAGCTGGGCCTGAAGTCATTACCCCATTGTGAGATGCAATGTGCTTCATCTATGGCAAAGAAACATTTGCTGATATGCTGTAATCTATCCTGGATGAACGTACTTTGAAATCGTTCAGGTGAAAGGTAGAGCAGGTCTATCTTACCCAACTGACAATTGTCCAGGATACGTTGAACATCTGCAAAGCTCATTTTACTTTTCAGCACCTGATTCCTTATGCCTCTTTTGGTCAAATCCCTGGATTGATCTTCCATCAGCGCGATCAAAGGTGATACGACAACACAAATTCCTGAGCTGATAATTGCGGGAAGCTGGAAGCACAAGGATTTACCACTTCCGGTAGGTAAATAGCAGCAAACGTCAAGTCCTTTCATAATGGCACTAACCGCTTGCTCTTGAGCGGGTTTCAAGCGATCGTATCCCCAATGCTCTTTTAGTGCCGATGGAATATCATTCATAGCCTAACTTGTTCATTATGAAATCTATTCTGCTTACCGTATCGGTCCTTGGCATTTCTATTAGGTCATACCCAATGGACCGATAAGTTCTTATAAGATTTTCCTGTATTTCCTTTGACTGATATAGGGTCTCATATCTTATTTCGTCCTGTTCAAATATGTCTTTCCATACTGGGAAAATGAAGATCTGATCATATATGAACTGCTTGTTCGCATTACTAAAATAAGAAGGGTAGTCTGTTCGCTGATGGTCTAAATAGGCGGTGATCTCCGGGATACCTCGATCTATGAAGACATGTTCATGTTCTGAATTTTCCGCTTTCTGGAACTGTGCCTTTCTTTTTTCCAATAATTTATCACTAAATGCCAGTGGATCAGAAATGAACAAATGTTCAACGCCTTTCTCTCTGGCTTCCCGAACTATTTCCCTGGAAACTTCCTTCATTACCAGATGACCGTGTTTTTCCAGCTCGTCTATCAGGGTGGATTTTCCGGTTCCGGGTCCACCAGCAAAGACGATTTTCTTTGCTTTCTGTTCCGTAGTTCGCTTCATCAAGGATATATTTGATCGTTCTTGTTTAGATTATCAGCATCGCTTTTACAAAATGCGAATTTCAGTACTTTTTTAGACTTTTGTTGATAAAAACCCATTTAGGTGCTCGTTTGAGCAATATCCCGAACAATAACAGTATATTTGTACGAAAAAGCAATGAAAGAGAAGAAAAATTCGAAAGAATTTTACGAAAAGTTGGAAAAGAAATTAGAGGAACACAGCGAATGGCCTTCTAAGTATATGTTCAAGTTCATTGTTCCCACTTCGCAAGAAAAAGTGGACCAACTCAAGCAACATTTTTCCGATATGGATGCAAAGATAGATCTAAAACATTCTAAGAAGGGAAACTATACTAGTGTAAGCATTGTTTTAATAATGAACTCACCTCAGCGTGTCATCCAGAAGTATAAACAAGTAGGGAACAACGTAGAAGGAGTGATATCCTTGTGATAAATATCGAACGAATCATACCTATATCGCATATATTATTTATTTTGCACCCTTTAAACAAAAGATTTTGATAGATTATTTAGAATACAACTCGAACAGAGATAAGCTTAGGATACCAGAATACGGAAGACACGTACAAAAAATGGTAGAACACGCTATAAGGATAGAAGATGATGAAGAACGACAGAAGGCAGCAGAGGCCATCGTGGCAGTTATGGGAAGTAATGCGCCTCATCTTAAGGACGTTAGCGATTATCAGCATAAATTATGGGACCAGCTTTTTATTATCAGTGATTTTAAACTCAATGTGAACTCTCCATATAAGAATCCTTCTCCGGAAAAGATCTTTGAAAAACCGGACATGCTAGAGTATCCTGAGAACATACCTTCTTATAGATACTACGGCAATAATATCAAAAAAATGATAGATGCCGCCTGCAAGTTGGAAGATGGCGAAATGAAAGAAGGTCTCATCTATACAATAGCTAATCACATGAAAAAATGCTATTTGAACTGGAATAGAGATTCTGTGAAAGACTCTATCATATTCAAGCACCTCGATGAACTAAGCGGTGGAAAGATAAAGATTCAAGCAGAAGATGAAGAGCTTAGCGAGGCATCTGACCTGGTAAAAGGCCCACCAAAGAAATATAACAAGACCAACAAAAGACGTCTGAAAAAGAGCAATCGTAAAAAATATAAATAATGGCGAGTTTCCAAGTTGAAGGCGGACATTCACTTGATGGAGCTATCCAGCCACAAGGAGCTAAGAATGAAGCGCTTCAGATCTTATGTGCGGTATTACTTACAGATGAAAGGGTAACTGTTCACAATATACCATCCATAAGGGACGTCAATAAACTGATCGATATACTGGAGAATTTGGGTGTCAAAATTCAAAAGATCAATACTAATGCCTATTCCTTTTGTAGTGATGACCTGCATCTCGATTATCTGCAAAGCGAACTTTTCAAAGAAGAAGGTTCCAATTTAAGAGGCTCGATCATGCTCATAGGGCCATTGCTTGGAAAATACGGAAAAGGTTATATCCCCAAGCCCGGAGGCGATAAGATAGGTAGAAGAAGACTTGACACGCACTTTACCGGTTTCAAAAACCTGGGTGCAGATTTTAGATATGATAAGGAAGAAAGATTCTATGGGGTAGAAGCAAACAATGGGTTGAGTGGAAGTTCTATGTTACTGGATGAAGCATCGGTCACAGGAACGGCGAACATTGTGATGGCAGCGGTACTGGCAAAAGGAAGAACGAAGATCTATAATGCAGCTTGTGAACCTTATGTACAGCAATTATGCAGAATGCTTAATAAGATGGGCGCCAAAATCTCTGGTATTGGGTCTAATCTGCTGACCATTGAAGGCGTTGATAAATTATCAGGATGTGAACATCATGTCTTGCCGGACATGATAGAGATAGGTTCCTGGATAGGCCTGGCCGCCATGACAAAAAGCCAAATTACCATTAAGAACGTTGGATGGGAACACCTTGGACTTATTCCATCTACCTTTGAAAAACTGGGTATCAGCATTGAAAGGTCTGGCGACGATATTGTAGTCCCCATGCACAAAGATGGTTATGAGGTGGAAAGTTTCTTGGATGGTTCCATTATGAGCATAAGTGATTCACCCTGGCCTGGATTTACTCCAGACCTGCTGAGCATAATACTCGTTGTGGCCACACAGGCTAGAGGAAGTGTGCTCGTACATCAGAAAATGTTTGAAAGTCGTTTGTTCTTCGTGGATAAACTGATAGATATGGGAGCTAAGATCATTCTTTGTGATCCGCATCGCGCGACGGTCATCGGACATGATTTCAAATCTCAGTTAAGGGCAACAACGCTCACATCGCCCGATATTCGTGCAGGTATCTCCCTTTTAATAGCTGCATTGTCCGCTAAAGGAACTTCCACCATTCATAATATTGAACAAATCGATAGAGGCTACGAGAACATAGATGGAAGGCTTAATGCGATAGGAGCTAAGATCACCAGACATTAGAACTAGTCCACCACCTTCTTCCAATTCTTCCAGATCAGAGAAAACCCTATAATGGAAAAGATCAGCGAGATGACACCTTTAAGGTGATTGCCATAGAGGATAAAGCCCGTACCAAATAGCACGGCATAAACTCCGATAATCCCACCCAAAAAACCGATCATCTTAGCCTTGAAATATCTGAACTTAGAATCGTTGTCGAATATCAGCTTATTAAAACTGGCTAATTTTGAACTCGAAGAAGGTGATGTTAACAAGCTCACCGTAACCCAGGCAGAGGTTGTTATAATGACACCTACGACCAGTCGCCAGTGATCGGCCAGGTCTATCAAGGGTATTCTGCCCTGATCACCGAGAAAAAAGATCAATGCGATAAGGAAAGAGACGCTCATCGCAGTTATCTCACTATAAGGGTTTACCCGTTTCCAGAACCATCTTATTATGAACAATAGTCCTGTTCCCGCACCTATCTGTAGTAGAAGATTGAACGCTTCTTTTGCCTCTTCCAGAACCAAGGCCAATGAAGCGGAAGCAAACATCATGATGATGATGGATATCCTTCCAATGATAACCTGTTGCTTTTCGCTGGCTTCTGGTCTGATGAAGCGCGTATAGAAATCGTTGACGATATAACTGCTACCCCAGTTCAAATGGGTGGAGATCGTACTCATGAAAGCTGCGATAAGTGATGTGACCACTAAGCCGATCAATCCATGAGGTAACATTTTCAACATGGCCGCATAGGAAAGATCAGGTTTAATAAAGCTTTTATCAAGATCAGGGAACGCCTCAGCCAAAGAAGCAATGTCCGGATAAATGATAAGTGATGCCAGCCCCAGCAAGATCCATGGCCAGGGTCTAACCGCATAATGCATAATATTGAAAAACAAAGTAGCCTTTGTAGCATGTTGTTTATCCTTCGCAGCTAACATCCGCTGTACGATGTAACCGCCACCGCCTGGTTCCGCGCCGGGATACCAGACACTCCACCATTGCACCGCCAGTGGGATGATAAGCAAAGGAATATAGTTCTTAGGCTGTGAGAAATCTGGAAAAAAGTTTAAATTATCAGCTACATTAGGATGATTTACCAATTGTTCTAAACCGCCGATCTGTTCCATATTGATTATGTAACAGGCGGCCCAGATACTTCCACCTAAAGCTACACCAAACTGAAGAAAATCAGTAAGTAAAACACCTTTTAATCCGCCCAATAGGGAGTAGATGGTTGTTATGCTGCACGCGATGAGCAGCGAGTTTATAGCTGAAAGGTCAAAGATGACATGACCTATCTTTATGGCTGCTAAACAGACACCGGCCATGATGACTATATTAAAGAAAAGACCCAAATATATAGCTCTAAAACCCCTTAAAAAAGCCGCGCTTTTCCCGGAATATCGTATTTCATAGAATTCAAGATCTGTTGCGATGTTGCTCTTCCTCCATAATTTGCTGTAAAAGAAAACAGTAAGCATTCCGGTCAACAAAAAGCACCACCATACCCAATTCCCGGAAACACCGTTTTTTCTAACTATTCCAGCAACTAATCCCGGTGTATCCGCTGCAAAAGTGGTGGCCACCATGGAAACACCTAACAACCACCATGGCATGTTCCTGCCAGATAAAAAGAAGTTCGTGGCATTCTTGCCACTCTGTTTAGCTACATGAATTCCTGTTATTAGATAAAGACCAAAAAAGGCAAGGATGATCGCTATGTCTAAGGCGCTTAGTTCCATAATTACTTGATGCCAGCTATGATGCTCATCTCAATATTAGCATCCTTAGGTAACCTACTTACTTCCACGGTTTCTCTTGCCGGAGCAGTATCCGTTGAAAAATAACTACCATAGCTTTCATTGACCCTTTTGAACAAGCTTAGGTCTTTTAAGAATATACTGATCTTGATAACATCCTCTAGCTTTGATCCGGCTTCCTCTAATATGGACTTGATATTCTTCATCACCTGATGTGTTTCCTCTTCTATCGATGCATTCACCATTGAAGAGCCATCAGGTCTTAAAGCGATTTGACCAGAGATGAACAATAGATCACCAAAACTTACGGCCTGGTTGTAGGGTCCGATAGGTTGAGGTGCATACTTTGTGTTTACGATATTTTTTTTCATATTATTTAATTTAATCTTCTGAGAGGTTCTCTATTCTTATCATACTTGATGTCGCTGAATATGTTAGACTTTATACCGATAAAGAAGAACCAGGATTCTCTTCTTCCAAAAGGAGTCCAGTTGAAGGTCATCCGCCAGCTTTTCAGGTCTCTCGCAAATCTTAGTTGCGTAAAAGTAAAACCCTGGTTTCTCAGGTCAAAACCTGAGGAGCCACCTATAGACCATCTGGGAGACAGCTCTACATCCGCATTGAACATGATGGAATGGGAGGATATTTCTTTCTGGCGTCGAGAATTGTTATAAGTGAAAGTATAGGAAAGGTTTAAATTCCAGGGAATCCCAAAGTTATAGTCCTGCAGGTCATTATCATTAGCATCATCCTTATCTCTTCCTCTTTGATTCAAGGGTTCTGCTGATCCGAACAGGTCATCTTTCCTGCCACCACTTCTATAACTCTCACTTCTTCTTTTTTGATCGTCTTCCTCATCCTCTTCATCTTCTTCTCCATTGAAGATCTTATCGCTAAGTTTATAGCTAAAGCTTACATTCCCTCTTGTGAACCTGAACAAGCTCCCGCCATTATTGATGTTAAGCTTATCTATCCGCCTGTCATTGTTGTCTAGTGCATACAGGTCCAGCTCTCCTCTAAAATTTACCGAAAGTTCGTCCTGTACCACAGGTAAGGTGCCGTTAAAGCCTATGGGTGAGAGCTTTAATGAATCAGCGGCAAGGTTATATCTGGTATCAAAAGAAAGATTGCTCAAAATACTCCTTTTCTTGTAGCGTTCGTCTCCTACCAGCGTTGAATCCTTTTTTCTGACCTTCGCTTCAAAATCATTATTGATGGAAAGGTTCAGACTACTTGAGAAGTTATTGTTAGGAGCTCCGAACAAAGTTCCCTGAAACCTGGAAAATTCAACTTCTTCTGGTTCATCTCTGCCAGCAACAGGTCTGTTATAAGTATCGTAGTACTGATCAAAGCCCGGATTTATACTGTAACTTATGCTGGGTTGCATCACATGACGAATAGCTTTTATCTTGCTATCCGTACCAAACTTGAACATACCATAGACAGTGGTTCCTACACTTGCGGAAGCATTATACGTACGATAAGCCTCGAAACCGTTCACCGTATCCGTGACCACTTCCTGTCTCTGCTCATCAAAGGACTTGTCGAATGTCCTAAACGCCCATGTTTCATTATAGTTTGCGCTGGTACTTACACTAAAATGCTTAAAAACCTTGAAGTTTGTTGTCAGCGGAATGGTGTGTTGCATTCCGTTGTTGAAATCATTGAACATTTCAGGTTGGAAGAACAGGGAATCCGTAGTCTGGACCCTGTTCTCACCTCTTAGGTTGTATTGCATGTTGATGTTCTCAATAGCACCTTCTTTTATGCCGGACTTAGGTTCGAACGGATAAAAACGTCCAACGCTGAACTGCAGCGTAGGTAAGGTCATGTTTATCTCTTCAGTGTTTGAGTTTTGATTATGTGTAGCTGATAAGTTGAGGTTCATTTCAGGTTTCGTGTTGAACCTTTTACTATAAGAAACAGAAGAGTTAAAGCTATTGTTCAGTGAATTAGCCTGGTTAACCTGATTGGCCGATTGTCTAAAGAATTCACTGGAGCCCAGATTGACCGATGCGGAAAAACGGCTGTTGGGACTGGCTTTTTGAGCCTGGTTGTGTGACCATCTAAGATTATAGATGGTCCTTTCCTGAAAATCTGGTAAACCGGGCTCGCTGATAAACAACTTTTCAAATCTAAGGCTTAAATTCCCGCTGAACTTATATCTAACATTATAATTACTGTCAAATCTCAAGCCATAACTACCGTTAGAATACAGATCAAGTAAGGTGGTAAGGTCCAGGTAATCACTTATGGCAAAATAATAACCACCATTGGTAAGGGAGAAACCTCGATTTCTGTTATCACCGAATGTAGGTATGATGAACCCAGATGACCTTTCCTTTGTCATTGGGAAAAAACCAAAAGGAAGTCCTAAAGGTGTAGGGACATCGGCGATGTACATATTGACGAGACCTGAGACGATCTTTTTATCAGGTACGAACTTTATCTTCCTGGCCCTGAAATAATAATCCGCATCTTCCACGCTCTCTGCTGTTGTGAACTTCACATCCTTCATATAGATCACAGAGTCGTTTTCCCGTTTTGCTATCTTTCCCTGGGTCTGTATACCGTTCTTAGCCGTATTTGAATTATGGATCAGTGCTTTTTTCGTATCAAAGTTATAACGCAAGCTGTCAGGCCTTACTTCATCACCACCTTTAGTAAAAACAGGTTTCTGAACATATTTTTCTGTGGTGTCAACGATACCTTTAGCGATCACTTCTTTGTTTCCATAGTCAAGGATGATCTCACCTGCTTTGATACTGATGTTCTTATAATCTATCTGCGCCTCATTATAAAGGTACATTTTCTTGTTCTGCCTGTCTATACGTTTATAGTCAGTCGCTTTATCGTTAACGACCTCTGAAAGGAAGGAAGCTGGAATACTGTCCTTTTCCTTTTCCTGGGTCTGGTTCAGGCTGTCTTTGGCCTTACCATTCCCTTTTATCGCTGTTGTATCCTTTTGAGCACTTAAGCTTAAACAAGATAAAGTTAGCATGCTTAGAAAAAGTAAAACTTTATTTGTGCGCAATTGCAATAGTGCTATTTTTGTTATCTAGGTTAAAAAACCTCAAAATTACATATTATTATAATGTATAAATGTTCGGCATCGGATAATATTGCTTTATTGTTTCAAAAAAGCCTATTGTTCGGACTTATCATCAAAACACTTACGCTGACCATCCTATGGGTATGTGTCAATCAAGCTGCACATGCTCAGGAAGTTGATGATGAATTCACTGTGCTGATCGATCCTGGACATGGAGGGAAGGATTCTGGTACACGAGGCGGCGGTTATTTTGAGAAGAAGGTCGTCCTTGAAGTATCGTTAGAAGTAGCTGAACAGTTGAAGTCAACTCCCGATATTAAAGGAGTACTGACCAGAGATAAGGATGTTTTCATACCATTAGACGAAAGGGCCAGGATAGGAAATAAAGTAAATGCTGATCTGTTTATATCCATTCATTGTAACGCAGCTGCCGATACAAGGGCTTATGGAGCGGAAACCTTTGTTCTGGGTTTGCATAGGAATGAAGATAATTTTGAGATCGCTAAAAAAGAGAACAAGGTCATCTTGATGGAAGATGATTACGAGGTGAAATATGATGGGTTCGACCCAAAGTCTCCAGAATCTTATATGACCTTTACAGTGATGCAAGAAGAATACCTGGATGAAAGCATCTTATTAGCGGATAAGGTCCAAAAAAGGTTTACGAACCATCTGAGCAGGCACAACAGAGGTGTGAAACAAGCCGGTTTTCTTGTGCTTAGAGAGACCAGTATGCCAAGCGTTCTAATCGAGCTAGGTTTTCTCTCTAATCCTAAAGAAGGGAAGTTCCTGAACTCAAAGCAAGGTCAAAAGAAAATGGCCAATGCTATAGTCAAGGCGATCAAAGCTTATAAAAGCTCAGTTAGATCATCAAGTGTTAGTGAGATCAAGAGCCAGAGAATAGAAGTTAAGGAAAACCGGGATAATGTAAAAGAAAATCTTTACACCTTTAAGGTTCAACTTGCCGCAAGCTCAAAACAGATAGCCGCCTCTAAGGAGAATTTCAATGGCCTTGAACCTATCAGTAAGGGAAAAGAAGGTAATTTCTATAAGTACTATTATGGTAAGGCATCTGACTATCAAACAGCCAAGAGACTTGTTAAAAGTGCTCAAAATAAGGGTTATCAAACTGCCTTTGTCGTCGCTTTCAAACCTAATGGTGAAAAAATTTCAGTTGCAAAGGCCATAGCATCAAATAAGGATTAGTTAAATTTACAAATTATTAAAAAACAAGGGAATTGAAAATATCGAATGAGTTTAAAGTAGGACTGTTAGCAGTAATATCCATACTGCTTTTCATATTTGGATATAATTATTTAAAAGGCAACAACCTTTTGAACAGTTCAAGAACTTTTTATGCGGTATATGACAATGTGGAAGGTCTGAGCAAATCATCACCCGTAACGATAAATGGCTTACAGGTAGGATCTATTACTGACATTAAATTCCTGGACAGTTCTGGCAAGTTAGTAGTGGTTATGAATATCAACAATGATTTTGATTTTCCTAAGAACTCTTATGCTAAAATATATGGTGGGACGCTTATAGGGAGTAAGTCCATGGCCATTGAGCCTGTACATGATGGGAATGGTACTGCAAGAACCGGGGATACCTTACCCAGCAAAGTAGACCCGGGATTGCTTGAACTGGTCAACAATCGTTTAACACCATTGCAATCAAGAGTTGAAACGGCCGTAAACGATGTTGATACTTTGATAACCTCCGTTAACCACATCCTAAGTTCGGAAACCCAATCATCGATAAAACAATCTTTCGAGAATATAAAGATCACCCTTGAATCCCTCAAGAACACATCATCTGATATTAACGATGTCGTTGTTAAGAACAAAGGGAATATTGAAAGTTCTTTTGAGAACATTAATGCAACAACTGAGAACCTCAAGAACGTCACCGATTCCATCTCCCAAATGAATATAGAAAAGATAAGTAATGATCTGGAGGAATCCATCGCTAACATAAAAGCTGTAACAAAAAAGATAAATGATAAGGATGGAAGTCTGGGAAAATTGGTCAACGATGATCAACTTTATCAAAATCTGGAAGGCGCATCAAATGAACTGGAAGAACTTTTAAATGATATTAAAACTAATCCTAAAAGATACGTTCATTTTTCTGTTTTTGGAAAAAAAAACAGACCTTACAAGAAAAAAGATGAATAATGGAAAATGTACTTGAATATTTACCGCAAGTTTTATTTATCCTTGCCCTGGCTTATGCGGTCTACTTTTTCACAAGGAATGTGAACCGGCTTAAAAGGAACATTAACTTAGGTAAGGAACAAAATAGAAGCGACCGCAAGAAAGAAAGGTTGAAAAAGATGATGCGTGTAGCTTTAGGTCAATCTAAAATGGTGGTTAAACCTATCGCCGGATTTCTTCATGTTATCGTTTATGTGGGTTTTGTTATCATCAATATTGAGGTCCTGGAGATCATTATAGATGGCGTGCTGGGAACACATCGGATATTTTCTTTTATAGGTCCGGTCTATGATGTTCTGATAGCAAGCTTTGAAATATTAGCATTCCTTGTATTAGCTGGTGTTATCCTATTTTGGACAAGAAGGAACATTACCAGGATCAAAAGGTTCTTTGCCCGTGAGATGACCGCATGGCCTAAGAACGATGCGAACAACATCCTATACTTTGAAGTTGTCCTGATGCTACTATTCCTTACGATGAATGCCGCGGACCATCAATTGCAGATCAATGGCGCCGCACACTATGTTCAAGCAGGTGCATTTCCCATCAGTAAATTCCTTTTACCACTATTCGATAATATGACGAACGAGGCTTTGATCGTTATAGAAAGAGCGGCCTGGTGGTTGCACATATTAGGTATCTTGTTCTTTTTGAACTATTTATACTACTCTAAACATTTGCATATCTTATTGGCTTTCCCTAACGTGTATTTTTCTAGATTGGACCCTAAAGGTAAGTTCAATAATAACGAAACGGTAACCCAGGAAGTGAAGACTATGATGGACCCGAATGCCGATCCTTATGCAGAACCAGAAAACGATGGTGACGTACCAGATAAATTTGGCGCGAATGATGTGACGGACTTGTCCTGGTTCCAGTTATTAAGTGCTTATACCTGTACAGAATGCGGGAGATGCACCTCTGAATGTCCAGCTAATCAAACGGGTAAGTTGCTTTCACCCCGAAAGATCATGATGGACACAAGAGATAGGCTTGAAGAGATCAGCAACCATTTGAACAAGGGAGAATCTATGGATGATGGCAAATCACTTTTAGGGGATTATATTTCTAAAGAGGAGCTTTGGGCCTGTACAACCTGCAATGCATGTGTTGAAGCTTGTCCAGTAGGCATAGATCCACTTTCTATCATCATGGAAATGCGGCAATATTTGATGATGGAAAAAAGCGATGCTTCTCCAGAATTGAACAACGCCATGTCCAATATAGAAAACAATGCGGCTCCATGGCCTTATAATCAACAAGACCGTCTAAAATGGGCAGAAGAAACTAACTGATCAAAATGAGCAATAGAAAAGATTTCCTGAAAGAAGCAAAAAAAGGAGAAAAGGCGATAAGTCCTTTACTACCTGATGATATCAAGAACTATCTGATAGATATAGATGGTACGATAACTGAAGATGTCCCTAACGAAGAACCCGAGCGGATGAGAACCTGTAAAGCTTATCCCGATGCTCTGAAAACCTTGAACAAATGGTATGATCAGGGTCATAGGATCTGCTTTTTCACCTCAAGGACAGAACATCACAGGGAGATCACGGAAGATTGGTTAAAGCGCAACGGCTTTAAATACCATTCTTTGCTCATGGGTAAACCGCGTGGTGGGAACTATCATTGGATAGATAATCACCTGGTTAAAGCAACCAGATATAACGGAAAATTCACAGATCTCGTAGAAAAGCAAGTGACGATAGAGGTCTTTGAAGATTAAAAAATAATAAGATCATGAGTAAATCATTACATGTACCAACGATGGCCAGTTACGCCGCGGAAGGCAAACAACCTGAAGTTCTTTTTTGGGTAGGTTGCGCCGGCAGTTTTGACGATAGGGCTAAAAAGATAACCAAGGCGTTCGTTAAGATATTGAACAACATTGGAGTCAAGTTCGCCGTATTGGGTACAGAAGAGAGCTGTACTGGCGATCCAGCGAAAAGAGCTGGCAATGAGTTCTTATACCAGATGCAGGCAATGACCAATATTGAAGTGCTGAACGCCTATGAAGTGAAGAACATCGTGACAGCTTGTCCTCATTGTTTTAACACGATAAAGAACGAATATCCTGAACTGGGTGGTAACTATGAAGTCCTTCATCATACGCAGTTCCTTAAACAATTATTGGATAGCGGAAGATTAAAAGTAGAAGGTGGTCAATTTGAAGGGAAAAGGATAACTTTCCATGATCCATGCTATTTAGGTCGTGCAAATGATGAATATGAAGCTCCACGTGAGCTTCTCAGAAAGCTGGACGTTGAGCTGGTGGAGATGAAAAGTTGTAAAAAGAAAGGACTCTGTTGTGGCGCAGGAGGTGGTCAGATGTTCAAAGATGCTGAAAAAGGGGAGAAGGAAGTAAACATTCACCGGACAGAAGAAGCCATGGAAGTAAATCCAGATGTTGTAGCAGCAGGTTGCCCTTTTTGCAATACCATGATGACCGATGGTGTAAAGAACAAAGAAAAGTCCGCTGATATACAAGTGCTCGATGTTGTGGAACTTCTTGCTAATGCTAAAGACCTTTAATATATGTTTGTGAATTTTGAAGAATTACCAGATGACGCAAGGATATGGATCTATCAATCCAATAGAACTTTTACACAGGATGAACTTGATGAGCTTAAGGTTAGATTAGGTGACTTTCTTGAAGAATGGACGGCTCATGGCACTTCACTAAAAGCATCTTTTCAGCTGCCTTATGGTAGATTCCTGGTAATTGGACTGGACCAGTCGCAGGCAGAAGCAAGCGGTTGTTCCATTGACGCTTCCGTTCATTTTATACAAGAACTACAAAAACATTATGATGTAGACCTGTTGGATAGAATGAACGTCACCTTTAAACAAGGGGAACATCTAGCTTATAAAGATCTTAAAGAGTTCAAAAAGTTAGTGAAGAACAAAGGTGTGTCCAGGAACACGATCGTTTTTAATAATCTGGTCAATACGAAATCAGAATATCAAGATCACTGGGAAGTTCCATTAGAAGATAGTTGGCACGCCAGGTTCTTATAAATCAAGGTATTTCGATGAAAAAAATACTACTGATAAGCTTGCTTATCACACAATCCATTATAGCACAAAAACAACAAGAAGCCGTTCTGGCTGACGACCTGAAAGCGCAAAAAAAATGGGTAAATAAACAGTTAAAGGCTATGGACCTTGACCAAAAGATAGGACAGCTGTTCATGGTCGCTGCTTTTACTAAACCAGATAAGGATAATACTCGAAAAATAAGCGAACACATTGAAAATTACCACATAGGTGGAGTTATATTTTCCAAAGGATCTCCTTATAAACAGGCAAAGTTTACAAATAGATTCCAGGATCGGTCCAGGACACCACTTCTTATCGGAATGGATGCTGAATGGGGTTTGGCCATGCGTTTGGACAGTACTTATGCTTTTCCCTATAACTTGACCTTAGGAGCTATTCAAGATAATGACCTGGTAAGAAAGATCGGTAAACAAATAGGTAAGCATAATAGGAGATTAGGGGTTCACATTAATTTTGCTCCGGTCTTAGATATTAATACCAACCCTAAAAATCCGATTATAGGAAATAGATCATTTGGTGAAGATAAGTTCAATGTCACACAAAAGGCATCTGCTTTGATGAAAGGAATGCAGGATGCTGGAATACTAACCTGTGGCAAACATTTCCCAGGACATGGAGACACCGATGCGGACTCCCATAAAACATTACCTACGGTAGATTTTGATAGGGATAGGGTAGAGCGCATTGAACTTTATCCTTATAAAGAATTGATCCCGAACGGATTGAATGCTGTGATGGTTGCCCATTTGAATATGCCTAAAATGACAGGTAAAAATGGACTTCCTACCACATTATCTAAAAAAGTGGTCCACAACGGATTGAAAAAAGAACTGGGTTTTAGCGGATTGATCATTTCCGATGCGATGAACATGAAAGGCGTCACTAATTTCAACAGTGATCAGCCGAGCATTGTTAAAGCTTTTCAAGCTGGAATAGACATCCTATTGATCCCGGATGATCTGCCTAAGAACTTTACACAGATCAAAACAGCCATCAAAAACGGTATAATTTCAGAGAGAAGATTAGATTATTCCGTGAGGAAGATCTTGTTCGCCAAGTATAAAGCTGGATTGAACGAAAATGTAAAGGTAGATCAGAAGAACCTCACTAAAGACCTCAATACATCTTATAATGAAGCTTTGACCTATCAGGCTTTTGCGGAAGCCGCCACCTTAGTGAAGAACGACCTGGGAAGCATACCATTCCAATCGATCAACAAGAAGACCGGTCTTTTATTACTAGGCAACGCCGATACTACAGTTTTTGAAAATGAAATAGCGGAATATGAGACGGTAGAAAAGTTATCGGTTGAAAATGTCGCACAAAATATCAATAGTTTAGAAAATTATGATCGCGTTATTATTAGTTATCATCAGGACACTTCCACGCCATGGTATGACCATCGATTATCTAATTCAGCGATCGAGCTCATCGATAAAATATCAACGCTTACATCAGTTGTTTTTGTGAACTTTAGCAGTCCTTACGCTTTGAGTGGTTTAAAGTCCACCTTATCGGTCAATGCGATACTTAATCTCTATCAGAATAACAGGATCGCGCAGAAGGTGGCTGCCTCTATCTTGTATGGCGGTCGCAGAAGCAAAGGTAAACTCCCGGTAAGTGTAAGTCGTGCTTTTCCAGAAGGGAGTGGCGTTAAGAGCCAGCATTTAGGTAGGTTGTATGAAGATATGCCTCAAAATGCAGGTCTCAATGTTAGAAAATTAGCCAAAGTTGATTCTTTAGTTAACTTAGCCATTGAAGAAGAACAAGCGCCTGGAGTACAGATGTTGATCGCTAAAAGTAGGAAAATAGTATATAGAAAGAACTTTGGACATTTCAGATATGACCAGAAAAAACCGGTCACTGATTCTACACTGTATGATCTAGCTTCATTAACAAAGATATTGGCGACATTACCGGTGGTCATGCATCTTTATGAGCGTGATCAGTTCAATTTTGAAACTACGATAGGCGAACTGCTTACCCAATATAAAGAGAGTAACAAAGAAGACATCAATCTAAAACGGATGCTCTCCCATTATGCTAGATTAAAGGATTGGATCCCTTTCTATCGATCTACTTTAGACGATCGGGAAAAATATTACAGGGAAGAATCCTCTGATTCCTTCTCTATAAAACTGACCGATAAGCTTTATTTAAGAAGTGATTATAAAGATTCCATCCAACAAAGGATCATCGATAGCCCTTTAAACGATTCTCTGGTATATGATTATAGCGACCTGCCTTTTTATATGCTAAAAGATTATATAGAACAGCATTTTGATGAATCCTTAGCAGATGTAGCTGACCGATTGTTCTATCAACCCTTAGGCAATGAACTGATGCTGTTCCATCCGCTTGAAAAGTACAATAGTTCTCTGATAGCACCTTCCTATGTAGACGATACCTGGAGAGAACAAGAGATACAGGGAATTGTTCAAGATCAGGGAGCAGCAATGCTGGGTGGCGTTGGCGGTCATGCAGGATTGTTCGCTAATGCAAGGAACGTAGCTAAAATGATGCAGCTTTATCTTAATGGAGGCCAATATGGAGGGAAACGATATTTTAACGAGTCCACGATCAATGCTTTCAATACTTGTTATTATTGCGAGGAAGATGTAAGGCGAGGCTTGGGTTTTGACAAACCACAATTAGATGATGTGGGACCTACTTGCGGATGTATTTCGATGAGCAGCTTTGGGCATAGTGGATATACAGGAGCTTATACCTGGGCTGATCCGGAGGAGGACCTGATTTATGTGTTCTTGACCAACCGCACTTATCCGGATATCGATAATGATAAACTTGTAAAAGAGAACACGCGGACAGAGATACAGCAACAGATCTACGAAGCATTGGAAGATTGATTTTATGATTTTTTAAATAAAGAAGGTCAGGATTAAGTTTATTTTTACCACAAAGTATCGACTGAATGAAAATTGCAATCGTATGTTATCCTACTTATGGCGGAAGTGGTATTATCGCTACTGAGCTTGGAATAGAGCTTGCCAATCGAGGTCATGAAATCCATTTTATCACTTATAAACAACCGGTCAGATTAGCTTATCTTTCCAGGAACATTCACTATCACCAGGTCATTATCCAGGAATATCCGCTATTCCATTATCAACCTTATGAACTGGCCTTATCGAGTAAGTTGGCAAATACTATAAAATCCTATGATATCGATGTTTTGCATGTTCATTATGCCATTCCCCATGCTTACGCGGGTCTAATGGCGCAACAGATGCTATTAGAGGATAATATTAGGATACCCATGGTCACAACTTTGCATGGTACGGATATTACCTTAGTTGGTAGCCATCCGTTCTATAAACCGGCGGTTAATTATAGTATCAATAAAAGCGATATTGTTACCGCTGTGTCCAGAGACCTGAGGAAGAACACATTGGACATATTTGACATCAAGAACGAAATATACCATGTGCCAAATTTCGTAAAAGTTGATAAAGTACAAAATGATTATAAGGATTGTGATCGAGAGCTTATGGCTGAGCCAGAAGAAAAGATCATTACGCACGTGAGCAATCTTAGAGAGGTAAAACGTATACCGGATGTGATCAAGGTGTTTGCAAAGATCAACCGCAAGATACGTTCCAGGTTGATCATTATAGGAGATGGTCCTGAAAGAGAAAAAGCTACCCAATTAGCATATGAGCTAGATATAAGGAAAAATATACTATTCCTTGGCAAAAGTGATGAAATCGATAAAGTATTGTGCTTCTCTGACCTGTTCTTGCTTCCATCAGAAAAAGAAAGTTTTGGTCTCTCAGCACTCGAGGCTATGGTGCATGGTGTTCCAGTTATATCAACGAATACAGGCGGATTGCCAGAAGTTAACAAACAGGGATATTCCGGCTTTATGAGTGATGTAGGCGATGTGGATGATATGGCGAATAACGCTTTGTATCTTTTGAAAAATGAAGAATTGCTGGACAAGTTCAAAGAACAGGCAAGGAACCTGGCAAAGACCTATGACCTTGATCAGATCATTCCGGATTATATCAAACTTTATGAAAAAGCATTGGTCATGAATGAACAAAAGCTAATTTCCTGATTCACTCGTTCTGATATCAATTGTTTCTGAACGGAACTTGTTCTTTCCGAAGTCCAATGTTCGAATAGGGAAAGGAATATTGATATTATTTTCGTTATAGGCTTTCTTGATCGCCAGCACGGCTCTGTGTGTCCCGGAATAAACATCTTTCTGATCACGAACGTCAGACCAAAATCTAATGATGTAGTCTATTGAACTATTGCCAAATCCCGTATAGAAAAACTCTAAATATTCACCTTCCTTTTGAGGGAATTCTTTCTTTATGGCGTCTAAGGTGATTTTCTCAACGAATTCCAGATCGCTCTCATAGCCAACGCCACAGGAAACTGTTACCTTACCTCTAGGCGTTCTACTGTAGTTTTTAAAATCTGTATCTACGATCTTTGAGTTCGGGATGATAACGTAATTCTGGTCGGCCGTTTGTAGTACAACACTTCTTAAATTGATATCGATGACCTTACCAGCATGTTCATTTGTTTCTATCCAATCGCCGATCTGGATCTTTGGTAGAAAGCTCAATATCAATCCTGCAAATGTATTGTGCAATGTGCCTTGTAAAGCCAAACCTACGGCTAAACTGATCACACCGGCCGCTCCAAGAACAGTGGTTAGGACTTTATTGAGATTGAGAAGTCCCAGCGCAATGAAAAAACCTATCAGGATAACGATCACACGAAGCACTTTCACAGAGATAATGCGGATGGATTCCTGCGCTTTCGTTCTTAATAGGATTTTATACAAGAGTTTCCCTGCAAACTTGGCCGTTAAGATGAAAAATAACAGACATAGTACGGCCATAAAAAAGTTGGGCAAATTCTCAATAATGGAATTCGCCCAATCATAAAAAACATTTTTGAATTCGTTACCTACGGATTCTATAGAATCAAGGTCTTGTACAACGAACATTCACGTAAGATTTAGTTTTTTATCTTTTTAGTCCATACATCTAACATCCAACTTGTTTTCTCCAACTCTCTAATGTAAGCACCCACGAGGTCTATAGTACCTTCATCGCTCGCTTTATCAGCAGTTTCAATGACCGTCCGCATTTGCTGTATGATCGTGCCATGATCTTCTAAAAGTGTATCAACCATTTGTCGGTCGTTCAGTCCTTTGGGTGATTCTTCTATGTTAGAAGTCTCTAAATAAGTTGCTAAATGACTATCTGGTGTAAAACGCAAGGTTAAGATTCGTTCTGCGATTTCATCTATTTTTTCCTTAGCATCATCATACATCTCTTCGAATTGTTCATGAAGGTCGAAGAAGTTAGTACCTTCTACGTTCCAGTGAAAATTTCTTAGTTTTTGGTAATATAGATGATAATCAGCTAATAATCTGTTTAACTCTTTTACCGTGTTTTCTGTTTTCGCTTTGTCTAAGTTTAAATATGCCATAATTAAAATTTATTGTTTTTTAAATTATAATACAAAAATACAATAGTATAAGAACCTATTATTCTATTTTAGGGGGTTTAGTATAAATTTAACGGCTTGATCTGTTAAGCTTTTTGGCGAGTTCCAGGGAAGTTTGACCGCCAGAGATACCATATCCGTCAACTAAAACCCCTTTCACTTTATCATCTGCAGATACGGCATAGAGAATGCAGTTATCATCAGGATTTGAAGTGCCCTCAAATCTAAACACATGATCTATGTCGAGTTGTTCTACTTCATATATCAATGAGTTGCTGTTGTTAGAGATCTTTTCATCCTCTAAATTGAAATCTGTTGTGTACCCTTTTTTCCTGAGGTCTTCAATGCGTTCGCTTAATGTGTTGATCTGTTCCATTTTCGATTAATTTTTATTGCTATCATCTTTATTATTATTGACATAGGTCGTTATACCTAATGGAAAAGCAAGTAAGATGAATAGATACTGACCGGTAACTATTCCAAAAAGCGTAACGAGAGCAGCAATAATGTATATCCAGTGATGCTTTTCGATTTTCATACTATAAAATTAGTAAATTAAAAGCTATTCATCGTTTTTAATGTGTTTATTATTTCTTAAAATATAAGAATTGATGATGATTAGTCAAGACCACACATGCATAAAGAAAACACAAGTTCTACCTTTGCGATCATGAAAAAATGTTTTTTGCCACTTCTGTCATTCCTATTTGCATTGACCTCACATTCTCAGGCCATCCAGGTAAGCGATGATAATTTTACACCACAAGAGCTTATAGAAGATGTTCTTTTTCCTAACAATACAGACTGCATCCAGAACGTAAGTGTAAATAATGCTGCGAGCGGAGATTTTCCGGATACTTCCAGTTTTGGATATTTCCAAAATAGCGGAAGTGGTTTTGTCCTGGATGAAGGTATTGTACTTTCTACCGGAAGGTTAGATAATGTTCCAGGACCTAACAGCGACCTTAGCGATGATGATGCGCCGAACTGGAGCGGTGATGCCGATCTTGAAAACGTATTGGGTATCTCTAATACGATCAATGCCACAAGCATTACCTTTCAGTTCACGCCACAAGCCGATCAACTCAGTTTCAGATATCTCTTTGCATCTGAAGAATACAGAGAAAACGAATCCACCACATGCGATTTTTCGGATGTATTTGGTTTCCTAATAAGACCAATAAACGGCAATTTCCAGAACATTGCTTTAGTTCCCGGTACGGATACGCCGGTTTCCGTAACTACCGTAAGACCTGACATACCCAATGGCTGTGATGCACTTAACGAGCAATATTTTGGTCAATTCAATAATTCAGCAGCGCCCATTAATTTCAATGGTCAAACAACTGTATTAACCGCCAGTACTGATGTCATTGTCGGCACTACTTATGAGATAAAATTGGTCATTGCCGATGACCTGAACCACAGGTTCGATTCCGCGGTCTTTATAGAAGCGGATAGTTTTAATCTTGGTGTCGACCTGGGTCAGGATTTGATTGGAGATCGAGCGGTCTGTAGCAATGAAAGCAATACTTTAGCGGTTCAGGATGATCTTACGAATGTAAAATGGTTCTTTAATGATAACCTTATAGCACAAGATGTTAATCAATTGATCATTGATGCAACGGACTTTGGTGATGGAACCTACAGCGTGCAAGCTACTTTATCATCCGGATGTATTGCCGAGGATGAGATCGAGGTAGAATTTGATCAAACTGGAATCGATACTGAAATTAGCTTACAGCAATGTGATGATAATGATGATGGACTGGCTAACTTCAATCTTTTCAATATCGAACAGCTTGTTGGCCAGATTGATCAGAACCTTATAATAGGTGACTTTTATTTGTCTGAAAGTGATGCTTTACAAGAAGTGGATCCCATAGTTGATCCGCAAGACTTTTCCTCTACCATCATCGACCAGGAGATATTCATTACGCTGGTCAATGAAAATGGTTGTCGTTCAGTGAAAAATGTTGAACTGATAGTTACGAGCAACATCTATCAGGAAGTGAACGTTGCTGTTTGTTCAGATAGCGATACTTCGCCTATTTCCTTCGGATTGTCTGATACCATGGACAAGGTGGCGGCCCAGATCGGTACTGAAACGACTGACCTGAGTTTACATCCTTCTAAAGCAGAAGCTGCTTTCAATTTTAATGAAATGGCATCGGATCCTATAGAAATACCAGAAGTTGATCTGCCTAAAACGCTTTATATAAGAGTTCAGGCAACGTTCGACTGTTCCGGACTTGTGCCTGTGAAGTTCCTCAGGCTTGACCCACCACAACTGAATCCGCCGGAAGAAGAACTATTACTTTGTGTAGATCAGCAAGACAGCATCACACTCGATCCTGGAACGGTCAATATAAATAGTGGAACTTCCTTTTTGTGGGAGAACGGAGCAACAACTTCTACCTTAACAGTTGACCAGCCGGGAATTTATAGCCTTACCGTCGATCAGACGAGTGAAATAGGGAATGAGACCTCAACCTGCTCTGCATCTGCAACCTTTAACGTTATCGCATCGGAACAGGCTGAAGTTTCTACTGAGATATCTGGATCCACAGAAAATGCCCAAGTGAGCATAAGTGCTGAAGGTTTAGGGGATTATGAATACGCTCTGAATTCGACCAACGACTTCCAGGATGAAAATATATTCCAATTGACAGAACCCAGGAATACGATATATGTTCGGGATAAGAACGGCTGTGGAATTGTATCAAAAGAGGTCAATGTTGTTCAATTTAACGAGTTCTTCACGCCTAATGCTGATGGTTATAACGATATTTGGATTCCTGTGAAAGATGGAGTGGCTAAACAACAGATAAAAAGGATCGATATTTTTGATCGTTATGGTAAGCTTATCAAAATATTAAAGGATGATGATCTATCGTGGAATGGCAGAATGAACGGAAAGCCGCTTCCTTCGAATGATTACTGGTATCGGGCAATCTTTGTCAATGGAGAAAGTATAACCGGTAATGTGACCCTGAAAAGATAGAACTATGAAGTTTGAAGTAGTATCGGATTTTGAACCAACGGGCGACCAACCCCAAGCTATTAAGAAGTTAGCCAATGGCGTTGAACAAGGTGATACGCATCAAACACTTCTTGGGGTTACTGGTTCTGGAAAGACCTTTACCATGGCCAAGCTCGTGGAAAAGGTTCAGCGACCAACCTTGGTCCTCGCGCATAATAAAACATTAGCTGCTCAACTCTTTTCTGAGTTTAAAGCTTTCCTACCTAATAATGCGGTAGAATACTTTGTGTCCTATTATGATTATTATCAACCGGAAGCTTATATACCTACTAGCGGTACCTACATAGAAAAAGACTTATCCATCAATGAAGAGATCGAAAAATTAAGACTTAGTACGACATCATCATTATTATCGGGTAGGAGAGACGTTCTGGTCGTCGCCTCGGTAAGTTGTTTGTACGGTATCGGGAATCCGGCGGAATTCCAAAAGAACGTGATCAGTATAGAAGAAGGGCAGGATGTTGGTAGAACGCAATTATTAAGAAGATTGGTACAAAGTCTTTACTCCAGGACAGAGACTGAACTAACGCAAGGGAAGTTCCGCATTAAAGGCGATACCCTGGATATTTTTCCTGGTTATGCCAACCATGCTTTCCGGATACACTTCTTTGGCGATGAGATAGAGACCATTGAAGCCTATGATGTTGACGATCAGCAAGTGCTTGAAACCTATGAAAAACTAAATATCTATCCGGCCAATATATTTGTTACTTCTCCCGATAGGTTGAATTCCGCTATTGATAATATTGCTATTGACCTAGGAAAACAAATTGAGCATTTCAAAGAAATAAGCAAACCTATAGAAGCTAAACGCATAGAAGAAAGAACTAATTTTGACCTTGAAATGATAAAAGAGCTTGGCTATTGTTCTGGCATTGAGAACTACTCCCGATATCTTGATGGTAGAAGTCCCGGCACGCGTCCTTTCTGCCTATTGGATTATTTTCCGGACGACTATCTAATGATGGTCGATGAAAGCCATGTTACGATACCACAGGTTGGGGCAATGTATGGCGGTGACCGTTCAAGAAAGGTCAATCTTGTGGATTATGGATTTCGATTACCGGCGGCATTAGATAACAGACCACTAAAATTAGAAGAATTTGAAATGCTTCAAAACCAGGTCATCTATGTAAGTGCGACTCCGGCCGATTATGAGTTGCAAAGATCAGAAGGTGTTTATGTAGAACAAGTGATCCGTCCAACGGGATTGCTCGATCCGGAAATTGAAGTGAGGCCAAGTCAAAATCAGGTTGATGATCTTATTGAAGAAATTCAGCACAGAGCGCAAAAAGATCAACGCACCCTTGTAACGACCTTGACCAAAAGAATGGCAGAAGAGTTGACAAAATACTTAACGCGTGTAGATATCAGATGTCAATATATTCATAGTGACATTGATACATTAGAACGAGTAGAGATCATGTCCAACCTAAGAAAAGGACTTTTTGATGTATTAGTAGGGGTGAACCTCTTACGAGAAGGGCTGGACTTACCTGAAGTTTCACTGGTTGCTATCCTGGATGCGGATAAAGAAGGATTTCTTAGAAGTAATAGAACTTTAACTCAAACCATAGGTAGAGCAGCGCGTCATCTGGAAGGCCGCGCTATTTTATATGCGGATAACATAACGGATAGTATGCAGAAGACCATTGATGAAACCCGTTATCGCCGTCGTAAACAAATGGATTATAACAAAAAGCACAATATTACTCCGAAAGCTCTAAACAAATCCCTGGATTCTGCATTTACGCAAAAAACTGATAAAGTTGATTACGAGCTACCAGTCAGTAATAATATGCAAGCGGCTGAAGAGAAGGCAAAAGACTACTCCAGACAAGATATTGATCAGGAGATCAAAAAATTAAGAAAGGCCATGGAAAAAGCGGCAAAAGACTTGGACTTCATGGAAGCTGCCAATTTTAGGGACCAGATCAAAATGTTAGAAAAGAAAAAGGAAACAAGCGAAGCCTAATTTTCCCTTTGCCAGGCGTTATAGCCACCTTTAAGTTCAAAAATATTCTCCACGCCTAATTTAGCAAGCGCATTAGCAGCTTTTTTGCTTCTTATACCGGAAGCGCAATACACAAAATAAGTCTTATTTTTATCTAATCTTTCTAATTTACTCTTAAATGATTGATCATAGAAATTTATCAACTCTGCGTTTTTTAAATGACCTTTTTTATATTCTTGCGGTGTTCTTACATCTAAAA
>CAJXLO010000020.1 GCA_913056525.1 uncultured Psychroflexus sp. | reverse complement strand
CGAGGGAGGTCTCCAGGATCACGAGTTGGTTATATGGAGAAGTCAGCAGAAGACATAGTACTTACAGGAAACGAGCCATAAACAGATATATGGATGGTCTCACAAGTAAGGAAGGTCGGAACATATTATCACGTCTAAATTCGTTTAGGAATGTCAGTCTTAGAACTGCCATAGCCTTCACTTAAGCAGACAAGAATGAAGAATTATGATAGAACAGATTTTAACAGCAAGGAACCTGAGCATAGCAAGAAATAAGGTTATCGCCAACAAAGGTTCTTGTGGAGTAGATGGTATGAAAGTATCTGACTTAAAAGATCATATACGATCTAATAGGTCAAAGGTATGCACATCTATCATTCACCGAAGCTATAAAATGAGTTCTATCAGAGGAGTAGAAATCCCGAAAGGGAATGGGAAGACCAGATTATTAGGAGTCCCCACAGTAGTAGAAAGGTGGTTGCAACAGGCAGTAAGCCAACAACTCGCCAATCGATTTGAATTAGAGTTCGAGAAAGAGAGTTATGGTTTTCGACCTAATAAGAACGCCCAACAAGCTGTTCTAAGAAGTCAAGGATATATCAACAACGGTTATCAAGACATCATAGACATAGACTTAAAGGCATTCTTTGATGAAGTGGCACACTATAAGCTACTACAACTTATTTACCATAAGGTAAAATGCCCAACCACCTTGTTGCTTATTCGTAAATGGCTTCGTGCACCTATCTTAATAAAAGGGAAGTTGCACAAACGCCGAAAAGGAATACCGCAAGGCAGTCCGTTAAGTCCGCTGTTATCTAATATAATGTTAGACCAGTTGGATAAGTATTTGAAGTATAAAGGGTATAAATTTGTCCGCTATGCAGACGACTTTAGTGTTTATACAACATCAAAGTCAAAATCTCGAAAGATAGGCAATGAGATATATCTCTTTTTGAGAGACAAGTTAGATCTACCTATAAATCGGGAGAAAAGTGGAATAAGACGCCCAAACACGTATAAGATACTCGGACATAGCTTCGTGCCAAACTATAAGAAAGGTATGAAAGGGAAATACCAAATTGTTGTAAATAAGAAGTCCTGGCAAGCGCTCAAGCGCAAGCTCAAATACATTACCAAAAAGACACTATCAATGAGCATAACTGAACGGTTAAAGGAACTCAAGCTCATCTACAGAGGCTGGCTCAACAACTTTCGATTAGCGAATATTGAGAGCAAGCTCAAAAAGTTAGATGAATGGTTACGTAACCGTTTACGCTACTGTATATGGTCGGATTGGAAGAAACCTGAGCGAAAACGTAAGAACCTTATTAGATTAGGAATAGAACAGGGACAAGCCTACGCTTGGAGTAGAACAAGAATGGGAGGCTGGGCAGTTGCTCAAAGCCCTATGCTTAAAACTACAATAACTGTGGAGCGCCTAAAACATAAGGGTTACGAGCAAATGTTGGACTACTACCATAAGATCAAGTTCTGATATTATGAACCGCCGTATACGAGAACCGTACGTACGGTGGTGTGAGAGGCGCACTCTGCTAGCTAATGCTGGCAGAGCCGTCTACTCGATTAGCAAAAGTTATTTTTCAAATTTTTTTTTTTTATCTATGGAATGTGAATAATTTGTTCCTTTTCTGGTTTCATCTGTTGTAGTTATTACAATCCAAGAATTTTCTAATTCTGAATTATTATTGTAAGGAATTTCAAATACCATTCCAGACAAATCGATTGAATCATCAAGCGAATCAATTGTTAAATCCAATGTTTTTTTTTGACTTTTATTAAATAAATCCCATGAACCTTTCTCTTTATTAACATACTTTCCCAAGCTCATATAAATATCACCAACAGTATAAGTTTTATTATCAAATTCGGGATTAATCTTAATACTACCTTTTTTAATTCTTACAATAAGAGCTTTATCGTAAACTTTGATTTTTCCACTACCTTTTATATTAGTAGCTAAACAACAATTATTGAAATTTAATTTTATATTTCTCTCTCTCACTTTTCCATATTCAAGTTTTACAGTTGTACAACTTGTTATAAAAAAAATCATAATTAAAAAAAATGTAGTAATTTTAAATGTATTTATTTTAAGCATATCAATTTTTGCTAACGGTCTGGCTATGAGCAGTAGCGCCTAAAAAAGCCATTCAGTTTTGTTTTCAATAACAAACTTATTAAATAAAACCCGAACTTTTCGTTACAGCCCAAACCCGCGCTATTGCTTATAGCTATTGTTGTAAAACGTTATTTATTCACTTATATCTGTATAATTACCAGAGTAATTACCGTTTATCATTTCTCCATCTTCTCTCGTAAAGCTAAAGTCAAAATCGATTTGTGACGAGCTTAAAGAATTTATATTTACTGTCGTACTCGTTGCCATAAATCCACTTACTGTATCGTCCAAAATGGTATTTCCGTTGTCAATTTCAGAGTTTTGAAATGATGCATTTTCCAAAATCGTGTAATCAGAAATATTAGTAATTGTACCTGTTTCTAACTCAACACCTTGAAAGTCAAAGTACACATAATTCACACCATTTGATTGACTATCAGCAAGTAAATTAATATTACTCATAATTATAGCGATGTCACTTGGATTGTTGTCGGTCGTATTTTCGTCATTTAAAAATACATTTGCTACGTTATAAGAAGTTCCGTTAAACACAAATGCATTTGTATTATTGTTAATGTCTCCATTATTGTTATCATCATCTGATGAGCAACTAAATACTAATAAAGCACTAAAAAGTAGAATAGAAATTTTTCTCATTTAATAAAATTTATAGCCTAATGAAAGACTGATTACTGAATTTTTATATCTCTCGTTCTCAAAAATTTCCGAAAGACCATAGCCATATCTCGCTTGAATAAAAAGTCCTTGGTCAAATTGATAACCAAAACCACCGACTATCGCGGTGTCTAAAGTTTTAATTTCAGATTCTATTTCCTCACCATTAAATTCTGTTTTTTCGGAAATTTTAAAACCAATTTGAGGTCCAACTTCAAAGGAAAATTTATTTCCAATGTAAATTTTAGCTAAAATTGGAATATCAATATATACAAGTTTTGAAACTATATTTCCTAAGAAAAAATTTGAGTTATCCCTTACCCCAAAATTTCCAGCTTTTTGATTTAATAAAAGTTCAGTCTGAATACCGATTCTATCCGAAAAAGAATATTCAGCAATTCCTCCAATATTAATTCCAAATTCACTAGTAAAAGTTGAACTTCCTGTATGAAATCCTGTAAAATTACCACCGGCTTTAACTCCATAATTTAATTTGCTTTGCGCTGTCGTTATTCCGCAAATCATTAATAATAAAATAGTTAGTTTAATTTTTTTTCTCATAATGTTTTACAACTTGTTATAACAAAACAAATATACAGGTTTACAGGACTTTTTTTATGGATAACAAAACATTTTTATCATCATTATCCATCATCCAGACAGTTCCTTTCATAATTTATATGCAAATAATACCTATTAGATCAACGATGCCTAAAATCGAGGTGAGTTAAAGTAAGGCTGCAAAATAGAGGTCGCTTGTTTTTGTGCTTATGAAACTTTTTTTGATTCTTCTTAAGGAGGAATTGGGTAAAAAAATCCGCCCTTGGGGAAAACCCGGGACGGATATTGTCATTTAATTGACCCTAAAGTTTATACGGCATTTGATTCAACGGATTGGTCCCTAAAGACCAGTTCACCATCGAATTGATCGATCAGGACGATACTCTCGTTGCTGATCTTGCCGCCTAATATCTCTTTAGAGAGCGCGTTGAGCACCTCTTTCTGAATCAATCGTTTGACCGGTCGAGCGCCATATTGCGGGTCGTAACCGCGTTGCGCCAGGTGATCGATCGCTTCCTCCGTCGCGTCGATGACCATTCCTTGTTGATCTAATCGTTTCTTCAACAGGTCGAGCTGCAATTTTACGATCGCTTTGATATCTTCTGTGGACAAGGGCTGGAACATGATGATATCATCGATACGGTTCAGGAACTCGGGTTTTACCTGCTGTTTTAATAAGCCCAGGACTTCCGCCTTGGACTGGTCTACTGCCGTTTGAGCATCTGTCGCCTGTTCAAACTTCTCTTGGATGATCGTGCTTCCCAGGTTAGAGGTCATCACAACGATCGTATTCTTGAAATTGGCCAGCCTTCCTTTGTTATCGGTCAACCTTCCTTCATCCAGTAGTTGTAACAAAATGTTGAAAGCATCTGGATGCGCCTTTTCGATCTCATCTAATAAGATGACCGAGTAAGGCTTTCTCCTTACGGCTTCGGTTAACTGACCACCTTCATCATAACCGACGTATCCTGGTGGCGCGCCTACTAACCGACTAACGGAGTGACGTTCCTGATATTCGCTCATATCGATGCGGGTCATCGCGTTCTCATCATCAAATAGATAATCAGCTAATGATTTGGCCAGTTCTGTTTTTCCGACACCTGTTGTTCCCAGGAACAGGAACGAACCGATTGGCCGATTCTGGTCTTGCAATCCGGCGCGGCTTCTTCTTACGGCATCGCTCACCGCGGTTATCGCTTCTTCCTGACCGATGACGCGTTTGTGCAGCTCATCTTCTAATCGGAGTAACTTTTCGCGCTCTTTCTGTAACATCTTGTTCACCGGAATGCCAGTCCAGCGAGCGATGACCTCGGCCACATCTTCATAGGTAACTTCTTCTTTGATCAGCGAGCTTTCGCTTTTGTTGGCTTCTACTTCTTTCTGGAGTTGGGTTAATTTTTCCTGGGCTTCCTTGATCTTGCCGTAACGTAATTCCGCTACTTTTTCATAATTCCCCTCGCGTTCCGCCTTCTGTGCATCCAGTTTGTAATTCTCTATATCGCTCTTAGCTTGCTGTATCTGGTCGACGATGGATTTTTCATTTTTCCATCGGGCGTGCAGGTCGTTGCGTTTTTCCTTGAGCTCGCTCAGATCGGCCTTGAGGGATTTGAGCTTTTCCTGATCGTCTTCCCGCTTGATCGCTTCGATCTCGATTTCTAATTGAGCGATCTTGCGGTCCAGCACGTCCAGCTCTTCCGGCTTGGAATTGATCTCCATACGGAGTTTTGAGGCGGCTTCGTCCATCAGGTCGATCGCTTTGTCCGGGAGGAAACGGCTGGTGATATAGCGTTGAGAAAGCTCAACCGCACCTATGATCGCTTCGTCCTTGATTCGCACTTTATGATGGGTCTCGTATCGCTCTTTTAATCCGCGTAAGATAGCTATCGCGCTTTCCGTATCCGGTTCATCCACGGTGACACGTTGGAATCGGCGTTCCAGTGCTTTATCTTTTTCAAAATATTTTTGGAACTCATCTAAGGTAGTGGCGCCAATGGCTCTTAGTTCGCCACGTGCCAGCGCCGGTTTCAAGATGTTAGCGGCATCCATCGCACCCTCGCCACCGCCGGCACCTACCAGCGTATGTATCTCATCGATGAACATTACGATATTTCCATCGCTATTGGTTACTTCTTTGACCACGGATTTTAACCGTTCTTCAAATTCGCCTTTGTATTTCGCACCGGCGATCAGCGCTCCCATATCCAGGGAATGGATTTGCTTGGACTTTAGGTTTTCTGGAACGTCACCGGAAATGATCCTGTGCGCAAGCCCTTCCGCGATCGCTGTTTTACCGGTTCCCGCTTCACCTACCAGCATTGGATTGTTCTTAGTCCTACGCGATAGGATCTGTAGGATACGTCTTATTTCCTCATCTCTACCGATCACGGGATCAAGTTTCCCTTTTTCGGCCAGGTCGTTCAGGTTGCGGGCATACTTTTCCAGCGCATTATAATTATCTTCTGCGCTTTTAGACGTAACTTTTTCACCTTGCCGCAGTTCATCTATGGCCTTGATCAAATGGTCTTTCGTAACGCCCTGGTCTTTGAGTATTTTCGATATTTTGTTCTGCGTCGTGAATATGCCGTAGAAAAGATGCTCCACGGAAACGTACTCATCTTCGCGTTTCTTTGCGAACAAGGTCGCTTCGTTCAGCGATTTTCCTGCATCTCGCGATAAGGTCAGTTCGGATCCGCTCACTTTGGGATAGCTTTGCAGATTTTTATCGACTATATCAAAGAACAATTTTTGATTAATGTCCAGTTTCTTGAAAAGATAAGGAAGCACGTTCTTATCAACGGATTGCATACCTTTAACAATATGGTCGTTCTCTATCTGTTGATGCTCATTTTCCTGAGCGATCAACTGTGCTTGCTGAATGACCTCTTGTGATTTTATGGTTAGATTATTTAAGTTCATTTTATTCGTTTTACTTATATTGGTCAATTATTGTACCGATGTAGAAAGTCCTAAGAACAAGACAAAAAGGCATTAAAGAACTTGATTTTAAATGACAAAATGACGTATTATGGGATTATTCGATATTTTTAAGACAAAAGGAAACACGCCGATACAGCAGTTGAACTGGTATACCATCCGATCGGCGGATCAATTAACGGAACTGGATAGATTATCAAAGGACAAGCTGATGGTGATCTTTAAGCATTCTACCAGTTGCCCGATAAGTAAGATGGCCTTCAAGCGTTTCCAAAAAGAAGCCGATTTCGATACGGAACAAGTAGATCTCTTTTACGTAGGTGTGATCGATGACAGGGAAGTTTCAAATGCCATCGCCTCGCACTATGGCGTCATGCATCAATCTCCTCAGCTGATCATCATCAAGGAAGGCGATGTCATACATCACGCGTCTCATTCAGCGATCGTTCCTTCTTCGGTCAATAGATTTCTGTAGGCAATGAACGATCAGGGAATTATCAGTCTGGGAAGCCTCCTTCATACGTTGCTACGGATATCTAAATGACGAAGAGTGACCTTTTAAAAGACTTTGTATCCTGATATGAAAAGAAAGCAAATGCCTTTGCCAATAAGCATCAGATCGATCGTAATTTCTTATATCATCAGCAGATTGCCTTTGATCGCAATATCGATATCATGTATATTGCAATACATAAGACGTTTCCATGGTCCGGATATGAACTGCATTTATCATAGATAAGGCAAACGCGGACGCCTTTAACTGCTTTATGCGGGAATTAGAAATGTCCACGAAACTGCGAACATCAATGAGCGAAAATCTTTTTTCATGTGAAATAAGACGATTCAAGATCAAAAAAGATCGATCTTGTTTTCCACTTTTAGCCATATTAATTGAGTGATCTGATCGTTGTAGGCATCAAAATTATCATCACTGATCAACAATATCGTTCGGCTTCCGTCGGCTGATCGAGGTCCTTCACAAATTCCTTCAATATTATCGATCCTATCAGCGTTCATCTTTTCCTTGATGGTCTTGAGGTCTAATAAAAGATATTTTTCTACCGGTTCGTCCTTTAAGTGTGCTAATTTCTCATTGGACCTGAGCAGGAACAACTTCACCCGATTACTATGTTTTCCCCAACCAGCCGAGAACCCGCGTTCTACAGTGATCAAATGCTTTTCGTCCAGCCGGAGGATTCCTGTTAATCCGTTTAATGCGTAGGGCAAAAGGGGGAATTTGGGTATGGGGTCCAATTGATAATCAAATCTTTCCGTGATCTTTTCTTTTGCGATATTATAGTGTATGAATGTCTGTTTATCTCCAGATCGAAATAGTTTAGGGGGTTTCCCTTCACTTTTTAGTGGGAATTCCGTAGCGAACCAGAACGTATTGTTTTCCGGATCATAGGACAAGGCCTCAATAGCTCGGTTATGAACCACCGCTGAAGTACTGTTCTTTATTTGATAAGCTAAGGGTAAGTCAAACTCCCGAATCCTATTCCCCAGGTTATCGATCTGGAAGATACTGGGTGCGATCTGCTTCTTGATATTCCCTTCACTACTCAAGATGAATCCCTTGCCACCTTGTATCTTGTTGATACTTTCCAGGTCATAATAGTCATTCTCAGGAACTTCAAGATCTAAATAAAGTTCAGGTCCTGTAAGCTGCATTTTCTCACCATTGACCTTTAGGCTACTGATAAAAATACGGGGCGAACTTCCGCGGTCGCTGATCATATAAAGTGTATCATTTTGAAGATCAATACCAGAGATGCCGCCAAACCCTACCTTTGCATTATTTCTTGCCAGGACGATATCATCCAGATAGGTCAGCTTTATTTCTTTATCAGGTAATTTTTTAGATACTCCGCAAGACGCAAGAAAAAAAGTGAGGATGATCAGAAGTTGGAGAGAATTGAAGCTATTGAAAATAAAAATAGCCGAAGTGAATTTACTTCGGCTATTTAGGTATTCTACTATCATCTTCTTATTTATCGTAAACCTCGATCAGCTCAACTTCAAAGATAAGCGGTGAGTTGGGTGGAATAGGACCAGAGCCACGCTGACCATAGGCTAAACCTGCCGGAATTCCCAGGGTAGCTTTCTCTCCTTCCCTGAGCAGCATGATCCCTTCATCCCAACCTGGGATGACTCTGCCTCTTCCAATAGGGAAATCTATGGGTGCGCCTCCTTTTGATGAGTCAAATTCCTTACCGTTCAATAGTCTTCCTGTGTAATGGACCTTAACGTTTTGTCCAGTTTGCGGTTTTTTCCCAGATGGGTTCTTTTTTGTGATCTTATATTTTAGTCCGCTACTGGTTGATTCAAAGTCGGCGGTCATCTCTTCGAATTTCATCATCTTTTCTTCTTTTGCCTTCTGCTTCTCAGCCAGAATGGCTTCTTTTTCAGATGAGAATACCTCTACAGCATCAAAGTTCCTGGCTTCTTTACCTTTCCTGATAATGTTGAGCTTTTCAATTTTAACGTCCTTTATCGGCCTATCTCGTTGATCGGTCTTGACCTTACCTATGGAATCCACAATGTTTTGATGTTTCGCAACTTGACCAAAAACACTATAACTTCCGTCCAACCTTTGTTGTGGCTTTAAAGTGATAAAGAATTGACTACCATTGGTATCGGGACCTGAATTGGCCATAGACAGGATTCCTTTTTGGTCGTGGGACAACGAATCCGATGTCTCATTGGGAAATTGATATCCTGGTGTTCCATTCCCTTTTCCGTTGGGGCTTCCACCCTGGATCATGAAACCATCAATGATCCTGTGGAAGGTCAAACCGTCAAAATAGGGTTTGCCTTTGAGGGAATCCGTCACTTCCGGATGTTTTCCTTCGGCCAGCGCTACGAAGTTTGCTGTGGTCATAGGTGCTTTTTCATGGAAGAACTGAACAATGAAATCTCCTTTATTGGTCTTGAACTCGGCGTAAAGTCCATTTTCCAGGTCTGGATGTTCTTCACAGCCGCTCATTAGCATAACAAGAGCGAGCGTCAATAATAAACTTAGTTTTCTCATGGGTTTTTATTTTGTTTTGGATTGATTTCTAATAATGTAACTTGAGCTTTTATGGGCATATTGCCTTTGATCTTCTCTTGATCACCGTAATAGCCAAATGCTTTATGCGATGGGAACAGAAAGGTTACGGTTTCTCCTTCGTTCATCAATTTCAGTCCGTCCCGTAAACCAGAGAACAATATCTCCTGATCCGTAATATATTCTTTTACGCCCAGATCTTCCTTCGTGTAGAGCATATCACCGTTAAGCTTCTGGATGTTGTACTCGAAGATGAGCTTATCTCCTTTTGAAGGTGTAATGGTATCCTTGCTCACTTCATTATCAAAAGTATACCAGAAACCTCGCTGGGAGATCAGATAATTGTTCACTGTGTCTTTGCGAATGATCTTTTTAATGCGTTTCTCATCCCTTTTGATGATCTTCCTGTTAACCTTGACAGATTCTTCTAAGAAGCTTGTATCCGTTCTTTGGGTCACAGGTCTTCTTGGCTCCGGCGACTTACAGGAGTAAATGAACAAAAAAAGGAGAAGAAAACTTAAGGTACGCATTGGAGGGCTGGATATTGAGTTAAAGTTTCTTTGAAATATGCGATGCAATCCTCTAATTGACGATCGCATCTTCCGCCGGCAGCATTGATATGTCCGCCTCCATTAAAATGTTCTCTGGCGAATTCATTGACATTGAAATCATTTTTGGACCTCAGGGATAGTTTGACATAGTCTTCATTCATATCTTCAATGAATATCGCTGCCAGTTCCACATCCTTTATCGATAAGGCATAGTTTACAAAACCTTCGGTATCTCCCTTTTTGAAATCATGGTCTTCCAGGTCTTTACGGGAAAGATGGATGAAGGCAACTTTATGATCGGCCAACTTTTCCAATCGGCTTAACGCAAGACCTAGCAATTGCAATCTGTTCAGGGAATTTACATCAAAGGTCTTCTTATGGATCTGATCATTTCGCGCCCCGGCATCAATGAGATCGGCTATTACTCTATGTGTATCCGATGTTGTGGAAGCATATTTAAACGAACCGGTATCGGTCATGATTCCCGTATACAAATTGGAAGCAATGGATGCATCGATCCATTGATTATCCCCAAAATGGTCGATCAGGTCATAGACCAGTTCACAAGTGGAGCATTTTTCGTCATCGGTAAAAAGATATTTAGCAAAACCCATAGGCTGCTGATGATGATCGATCAGCACAAAATCTGCCGATGATGTCTTCAATTTTTGATGCAGGTCATCCCCAACGCGACTTAGGTCATTGAAATCAAGGGTGAATACTAGGTCGGCATCCGTCAGCATCCTATCGCACTCATCCTTTTGTACTTCATATAGGTGGACCTGGTCGTTTCCGGGTAACCACTTCAGGAAATCAGGATAATCGTTAGGAAGGATGACCTCAGCCGGTACGCCCTTCTTATCGAAGTATAATTTAAGCCCCAGGGTTGATCCAACAGCATCGCCATCAGGATTCCTGTGTCCTATGATAACTACCTTCGTTTTAGCGTTTAGGCTGTCTTCAAGTCCTTCTAATTGCACATTTTCCATGGAGGTCAAAAATAATAAAATAAAGTCGCTAATAGTGATATGCTACATTATTTTAATGAATTGTTCGCCTAAATTGCCCATCACATTTGAAATATTAATATTTTTGCAGAATTAAATAATTGTTATGTCTAAGAATATTACCCTTACGATGTTAAAGCCGGATGCGTTAGAAAAGAATCACGAAGGAGCGATCCTACATCAGATCACTGAAAGTGGTTTTAAGATCGTTGCCATGAAGCTCACGCAACTCACGAAGGCCGATGCTGAGGATTTCTACTCGGTCCATAAAGACAAACCCTTTTTCAACGATCTGGTAGAATTCATGACGCGTGGCCCGATCATCGCAGCCGTGCTTCAAAAAGATGATGCCGTTGAGGATTTCAGGACGTTGATAGGTGCTACAAATCCTGAAGATGCGGCTGAAGGTACCATCAGGGAAAAATATGCGGTCTCTATAAGTGAGAATGCTATCCATGGTAGCGATAGCGATGAGAATGCAGCCAGAGAAGCTGCTTTCCATTTTTCTAAAAGAGAAATGTTCAGCCTGCAGTAGCTCATTCCGAGTAGATAGACTAAATACTTATTTCCTAAGAAAGGGAATAGGGTCCTTTACATTTAAGTTTGGTTTAATTGACCTTTTCTTAATCTAATTCTGGTAAAGCTTGTCTATGTTTGTTGAATTGTTCGTTACTTTTGCAGTTGTACAGCATTTAAATGAAAGTAATATCATCATCCCGAAAAAATAAAGTCATCTTAAAAATAAATCCATGAATATCAGTAAATTATTTGTACTTAGTTTAGCTTTTATCTTTTTGAACAACGTATATGCTCAAAAAGAAGAGGAAGAAAAAGCATTTGGGGAACAAGATTGGACATCAGCCAGACCAGATGGTCATGCCCCTATCCATGTAATGGGCGATCACTATCACGCAAAAGGCGAATTGATGTTCTCTTACCGTTTTATGCCGATGTTCATGGAAGGTAATATGCGAGGTGATGATGCTATCGATGATCAGGAAGTTTATGAAGATTACATGGTCGCTCCACAAGAAATGCAAATGAACATGCACATGCTTGGCATCATGTACGGCGTATCCGACCGTATCACATTAATGGCGATGACCAATTATATAAGCAACTCCATGGACCTTACGGCCATGAACGGAACTGATTTCACGACAGAGAACGCCAACTTGGGTGATGTAAGCTTAACTGCCATGATCAAAGTGCTCAATGAAAACAGACAATCCTTTCACGCAAACCTGGGTGTTTCTATTCCAACAGGCAGTGTGGACGAGCGAGATGATACACCCATGATGAACGATGTCGTCTTAGGCTATCCGATGCAGACCGGCAGTGGTACTTTTGACCCTTTTGCCAAGATCACTTATTTAAAACAGTTCGAAGTTTTTTCATTAGGCGCTCAAGCTCATTTCAGGACGCGAATAGGGGAGAACGATGAGAATTACACCTTTGGGGATAGCTTTCAGGCCAGCACCTGGGTTGCCCACAAAATATCCGATAACTTCAGCTTTTCCCTTAGTGCCGATTACACTTCCACGGAAGCTATTGATGGTGTCAATAACAATCTGATCGATATGACGAACACAATGCCGCTTTTCGATGTGGGAAACACAGGTCGGGAATCGATACTGACCGGATTAGGGGTCAATTATTATATTGCTAATGGTTCGTTAAAAGACCTGAGAATAGGTATCGAGTATCAATTACCGGTTTGGCAGGATGTAAACGGCATCCAAATGGAGCAGACCCAGGTCATTTCCGGTGGGATCCAGTACACTTTATCTTTATAAGAGTCAAATACGGTTCAGCGCAAAAGCGTGATGTTTTTATTCATTGATTTGATTCACAGCTTCATCAATTTTATCCGTAGGAGCCGTGCACGTATTGTTCTTACATACATAGATCAGGTCCTTACCTGAACTTACTTTTCCTTTTAATAAACTGAGGTCTTCTTCAGGACCACCGCAGTATCTGGCAAGCGGCCAATAGTTCTTTTGTAGCTCATCTGCCTTTTGCCTGGCTTTATCGCCCGTAATTGCAATATCTAAGGCTGTATGTCCCATCTTGCCCCATACTTCCATCCACCTTGATACGTTCGGGGAGAAACTTTTCAGTTCTTCTCGCATTTTTTCTAACATATTGCTTGCGATATCGCGATAGTCCTTCCGGTCAAAATATGCTGCCAGGTCGATAAGGTTTTCGGCCATTACGGCATTTGATGAAGGTATGACATTATCATCTACTTCATATGAGGTACCGATCAATCCATCCGATGTTTTCGACCGATAAGCGAACAATTCCAAATCCTTATCTAAGAACAGTTCAATGGTTGTTTCCGTGATCTCTTTGGCCTTATAAAGATAGTTGATATCAAAGCTGATCTGATACACATTTATCAGTGCGTTGATAAGCAAAGCATGATCATCCATGAAGCCTGATATGCTGGCTTTTCCATTTTTAAAGTTCCTGTAGACGAAACCGCTTTCATCCATGAGGTTCTTAATTAAAAGATCAGTAAGTTCTTTGGCCTTTTTTCGATATTTTTCATCGGCCAGAGCCTGGAAAGCATCTGTGAAACCTTTGATCAGAAGTGCGTTCCAGGATGTGAGCTGCTTATCATCACAAGAAGGTCTTATCCGTTCATCTCTTTTTTTCTTGAGCTTTGATCGTGCGGATCGAAGTAGGTCCTCTACATCTTCTACACTCTTATGCATATCCTTAGCTAGCTGTTCCGTTCTCTTATGTACATGTAGAATGTTCTTTCCTGATTCCCAGTTGCCGTTTTCGCTGATACTATAAAGTTCCCGGAAAACAAGGAGCTCTTCATCGTTTAAGGCGTTCCTGATCTCTTGTTTTGTCCAAACATAGAACTTTCCTTCTTCTCCTTCACTATCTGCATTAAGCGATGAGCAATAAGCCTCATCCTTTGCTTTCAACTCATTGTCCAGGAAATCTACGGTAAGATGAATGGCTTCCTTATACTTTTTATTCTTTGATAGCTTGTAAGCATCGGCCATCAAGCTGATCAGTTGCGCGTTATCGTAGAGCATCTTCTCAAAATGCGGAACTTTCCAATGTTCATCTACCGCATAACGCGCAAAACCACCACCAAGATGATCGTAGATACCACCTTCTAGCATTTGATCCAGGGTATTGAGCGTTGCTCGTAAAGCATCTTTATCGTCTGTAAGTTGATGATATTGCAATAAGAAAGACCAAAAGGCAGGAAAAGGGAACTTGGGTGCTCTTTTAAATCCGCCCAAACGGAAATCTACATAATTGCTCCAGTTCTCGCCTATATCACGGTATCGGCTAAGATCAAAGTGCTGCACCTTTTCTTTATCCGTCTTGAATCGACCTATATTGATACTGTTCAGGCCTTGCTGGACCTGATCGGCGGTTTCGGTCAGCTTATCGGGACTTTGGGCTTGTACCTCAGCGATCTTTTCTAATATCTCCAACCAGTTATCCTTTGGGAAATAGGTGCCGGCAAAAAAAGGTCTTCCATCCGGAAGTGCAAAGGCATTGAGCGGCCATCCGGCTTGTTTGTTGATGATCTGTGCAGCGTCCATATAGATCTTATCGATATCCGGTCTTTCTTCTCGATCTACTTTGATACAGATAAAATATTGGTTCATCACACGTGCTACTTCTTCGTCTTTAAAACATTCTCTTTCCATCACATGACACCAGTGACAGGCGGCATAACCAATGCTGATCAGTAGCAACTTGTTCTCTTTTTCTGCCTTTTCCAGCATTTCCGATGACCATTCCTTCCAATTCACCGGATTATCTGCGTGTTGTAATAAATAGGGACTTGAAGCATTTTTTAGTTGGTTCATAATCGATCTATTTTTTTAGGATGATGATGCCTTCCGATAAATAAAATTCACTGAGGTCTAGTATTTCCATGATCTTGTGCATCGTTTTTTCCGTATAGAAGACCACATGGGTAGGATCGTTCTTATATCCGAATCCATCGAAATATGCGGCATCTATGTTATCTGGGATCATCTTGGTCTTCCCGAAGAAGATACCGCCGTCCTTTAAAAGTTCTTTTATCCAGCGGAATTCCTTCATGGGTTGGTAAAAATGTTCCATGGTCTCACAACAAACAACGTAGTCATAATACTGACGTTCAAGGTCTTTATCCGGGAAATAATATGGATCGTAAAGGTCTAAATAATAGCCAGCATCTTTCAGTAACTTACTGATCACTGGACCTGAGCCTGCGCCAAAGTCCAATCCCACAGCGTCATTATCAAAATGTTGCCTGATCTGATGGACCACTGGTGAAACAAAGCGTTGATAGCGCAAGTCTTTTACATCATTGTTATGCATGTCGTATCTTTTCTTTTCCTTATCAGCTGATAAAAAGTATCGCTCGTCTTCAAAAACGCAACAACAATCATCACATCTGTAATAAATGGGAGAATTTTGCTTGCGCTGATAAAGGAAGTTAGCCGGAAGGTCGCAAATGATACAATTTTTTACCATCTTGATACAAGGTCAGGTCAATTCAGAAGACCTCTTACCTGACTCAACTTAGTCTTCCACATTGCGAGTTCTTTTTGGAACTGTTCTATTTTTTCATCGATATCCTTTATCATTTCATTCGCAGAATCGGATGGATTGAGAAAGGACTTGTTGTTCTCGAACTTATTGATCTTGTCTTCCGTTTCTTCTATCTTGTTCTGTAAGAATCCTATCTCCTTTTTGATGCTCCTTTGGTCATCGGCGTTTTCAAAATCACGCATCCTAGGCTCGTATTTGATAAGCTCAGCATCGATATAATCGATATCTTCTATCTTCTTGAATAGCTGGTCCAGGGTTTTATGGAACTTACCTTCTACATATCGTTTGTTCTGTGGAACGCTACCCAACTCGGACCACTCATCGATGATCTCATTGATCTTAGGTAGGTCATCGTCCTTCTTACCGCTTATTTCAAGGGATTTAAGTTTGCTGACCAGGTCTTTCTTGCTCAGGAAGTTTTCGAAGGCTTCATCATGGACCTTCTCTTGTGTGTCATGAAGTCTATCAAAATAATGATTACAGGCAGCCTTGAACTGTTTCCATATCTTATCGCTTTCCTTTCTGGGCACATGACCTATTTTCTTCCAGTCATCCTGGATCTTCTTCATCAATGGAGTAGTGGTCTCAAAATCTTCGCTGTCCTTGTTCTCTTCAGCGATCCTGATCAGTTCTTTCTTTTTTTCCAGATTTTCGAACTGCTGTTTTTTCAGGTCTTTATAGAACTGGTTCTTCTTTCTGTTGAAGTTCCTGTTATGTTCTTTAAGCTCGTCCCAGACACGGTCTTTGTCCCTGAGTGGTACTTTTCCTGCTTTTTTAAAGATATCCCGGAGCTTTTCCACCATTTTTATCTTTTCCTGGGCATCGCGATGGGATTTGATCTCTTCTTCACTAATTTTCTTCATCTGTTCTATGACATCTTCCTTTACTTCTAAGTTCTTCTCGTGCTGTTCGTCAAGTTTTGCCAGATGCTCTCTTCTTCGCTCATGCACCTTTTTGGTTGCTGCGGAGAATTTTTCCCAAATCTCATCACTATAGGCCTTATCTACCGGACCCAGTTCTTCTTTCCATATCTTATGGAGCAGTTGGAGCTCTCTGAAAGCTCTATTGACATCATCTTCTTCCGCAAGCTCTTCCGCTCTGGAGATAAGCTTTAATTTTTGATCGAGATTGTGTTTATAGTCTAGTTCTCGGAACTCTCTATCCAGGTGTAGGAAATCATAGAATCGTTCTACATGATGGTGATAATCATTCCATAATCTGTTTTTCTCCGCCTTAGGGACATCACCTGCATTCTTCCATTTTTCCTGCAATTCTTTGAACTTTCTATAGTTCTCGCTCATACTTTCACCGGAACCTATCATGTTCTTGAGCTCCTCTATGATGGATAATCGCGTCTTGAGATTTTGTTGAAGGTTCTTCTTTAGTTGGGTATAATATTTATCCCTCTTTTCCCTGTAGTCAAAGTATACGGCGTTAAACCGCTTTTTTATGGGTGATGTATATTGGAAGTCGATGATGTTTCCACCCTGATCGATAAAATCTTTTTTCTTTTCCTGAATGATCTCATCGAATTTTTTGTCAAAGATCGCCTTGATGTCGTTAACATGTTCACGGATATGCTGAACCTTCTCATTTTTGACCAGGTTAGTCAATTCTATGACAAGTTCATCCGGGGACATAGAAGCATAATTCTTCTTGGGGATACTGTCCTTGTGAAGAGGTTTAGCTTCGTGATCATTATCACCCTGATCTTTTGATTTTACTTCATTGATCTCATTTGTATCACTTTTTTCTACATCAACTTCAGTATCTTGTTCGCTTTCATCTTTTCTTTCCTGATCATCTTGTGCCTTATTGTTATCAACTGAATCTTCGTCATCACGAGTATTTTCCTTAATTGCCTGGTCATCGTTAGTATCTTTCGAGTTTGTACTATCTTCTTCAGCGGGTTCTTTTTCCTCTGAAGGGACAGACTTATCTTTATTGGTTTTGTTCGAGGCATCGCTTTCTTCTGAAGCCGAGCTTTCTGGTTCATGCTGTTCAGCTTTTTCATCAGAAGTTGCCGCCTCTTGGTGGTCTTTATTCTGATCTTTAAGCACTTCGTTATCAGATGCTTTATCTTTTCCTTCTTGTTGTGGGTCTATGTTCTTATCTTCAGCCATATCTTTCAATGTTAAGGTTCAAATTAATTTGAAAGTTATAAACAATTATCAACAAAACAAAAGATTGAACAAGAAAAAGTAAAAAATTATCTATATTTAAATATTAAAAAGATATCATGAGAACCGATAAAAGGCTTCTTTTTATTCCTGTACTTTTCCTGCTATTTGCATGTATACTTGAGACGAAATACACTTTATCCGATCGTGAAGAGGCAATAGTCCTGAATGAACTGAAAGGGAATTTCCTTGTCAAGAACGATACAATCAAGGTGGAGTTTAAAGGTCGTGAAGATGGTCTTTCTTATGACGTTTTCCTAAAGACCGAAAAGGATTCCGTGTTAGAACATCATCAGGCTTTTATAAGTGATATAAAAGGACGATATTTTTTAAACTTCAACACTAAAGACCTCCTTGAGGACAAAGAGCAGAAAGAACTGTATCAATTCTTCAAAATAGATATGCCAGCGGATGTGGACCTTGAGCTCACCCAGGTTTCCGATTCTTTGTTCGAGAAAAAGGATTTTAGCTCAGAAAGGAAATTCAGGGAATATTTTATCTCCCATATAGATGATCCATTGTTATTCAAGGGTACGAAAAAAGACAGGATACGATTGATCAGCGATGATTAAACGTTCATGGCTATCAATTCCTTTTCGGTGAAGTTTTCCAGCACTTTGAAAAAATCCATGATCTGCTGGTTTTCATTGTTGCTGTTTATGGTTACCAATCTTACGAATTCCTCACCTTGATAACTACCATAACCGATCATGAGCTCTCCTTTTTTGTACAACTGATTACATATGACCTTAGGATCGACATCCTTATAGTTGAAGCAAACTGATATGGAATCATCATAACTGTACAAGGTATAATCCTCATGGTTTCTGATATAATCCCTTGCCGCTTCCGCAAGATGGAACTGCTGGTCCACCATTTTCTCTAACCCCTTGGAACCTATTGACTTCCATAACACCCAGAATTTCAGTGCATCATTTCTCCTGCCGCATTGTAATGAGGTCTTTCCCGGGTTGTACTCATCTTCATCCGTTTGATAAAGATAGTTTGCATCACATGCGAATGAATGTTTTAAATTATGTTTTTGTTTGGTTACCAGAATAGAGCAGGAGAGTGGCGTGTTTAACATCTTATGGGCGTTGAAGCAGAAAGAATCACTAAGTTCCAATCCCTTGACCAGATGTTTATACCTATCACTAAATATGACCGATCCACAATAAGCACCATCAACATGGAGCCAGATATTATGTTCTTTTGCTACTTCAGCTATTTTATCAATAGGATCAAAAGCGCCCAGAACCGTAGTTCCGGCCGTAGCATTCACAAAAGTAGGGAGATAACCATCTTTAATATCCTGATGAACCTGTGCGTTTAGTTCACCGGGCAACATCCTACCTTTGTGATCGGTGGCGATACGTCTTATCTGAGCGGTTCCTAATCCGCTGAACATCGCGTTCTTTGTTATGGAATAATGGGATTCTTCAGAGGTGTACATGGTCATTGACTGTTGTACACCATCTGTTTTGATATTCCTGTTCGAAGCGTCCCTTGCCATTAACAAGGCCATGAAATTGCACATAGAACCGCCGGGAGCTAAAGTGCCGTCCGCGGTGGATGGATAATTTATCAACGAGCAAACCTTATGAATGATCTCTTTTTCTATGCCTATTTGCACGCCACCTACTTTGTAGGTGTACATGCTGGTGTTCAGCATTACCGCTAAAAGCTCACCTAAGGTTGCCTTGCTGTTCCTACCACCGAACAACTGGTTGAAGAACTTCTTCGTGGTGGTCTTGGGCGTATTTAGGACAATTTGTCTTAAAAGTTCCTGCAATTCTTCATCATCTGTTCCATTTTCATCTAGCTCGAGGTCCATCTTATTAAAGAGCTCTTTTGGATCGATGGGTTTTACGACGGGTTCTTCAACTTCCTTTCTGGTGATCTCATCTGCTAATCGATGAAAAAAACGTAAGTCTTCTTGCATAAGGTTATCATAAAATTTATATTTACGAAAATATATAATTTAGGAAGTTTAATAAAGTTTAGATTCTTAATTATTTTAAAATATATTGATTTTGGAACAAATAGATACTTTAGAAAAATTAATCGAAAAGCTCAATGATTGCGAGAAACGCAAGGATTATATCCAACTGGCACACGCCTTAGCCTTAGACGAAGATGAACTAAAGGAATTTGCATTCTGGGATAAGGATACTTACACGAGGAACTGTATCAAACGCACAGAAGATTATGAATTGCTTCTGCTATGTTGGGAAAAAGACCAGGAAACGCCCATACATTGCCATAATGGTGAAGAATGTTGGGTTTATCTCTCATCAGGTAAGATCTATGAAAAGAGGTATCAAAAGGATGAAAGCGACCAACCTTATGCTGTAGATGAACTTAAAATGGAAGATTCTGGTGTTTCTTATATGAACGATGATATGGGTTATCATAAGCTTATAAATCTGGCTGATGGTAGGTCCATGACCCTTCATCTTTACGTACAACCCATTGATGAATGTTCAGTCTATAGTGAAGAAGAGGAAAAGTTCATTTTTAAAGAACTGGTCTATCATAGTGTTTCAGGTAGAATAAATAAAGAAACGACCGTATAAACTGATCATATGGAATGGCAAAAAGCGGGTGAGTTTGAAGACATCACCTATAAGAAAACAAAAGGAATAGCCAGGGTCGCCTTCAACAGACCTGAGGTCCGAAACGCCTTTCGACCACAGACCGTCGCAGAATTATACAAAGCTTTCCTGGACGCAAGGGAAGATACGAGCATCGGGGTTGTTTTGTTCACCGCAGAAGGTCCATCACCTAAGGATGGTGTTCATTCCTTCTGTAGTGGAGGCGACCAGCGATCAAGGGGAAGTCAGGGTTACGTTGATGATGAGGGAATGCCCAGACTAAATATCCTTGAGGTACAGCGGTTGATCAGGTTCATGCCGAAGGTCGTTATTGCTGTAGTTCCTGGTTGGGCGGTCGGTGGTGGACATTCACTTCACGTGGTCTGCGACCTGACGTTAGCGAGTAAGGAAAATGCTATCTTCAAACAGACTGATGCGGACGTGACCAGTTTTGACGGCGGATATGGTTCTGCTTATCTAGCCAAGATGGTCGGCCAGAAAAAAGCACGTGAAATTTTCTTTCTAGGGGAAAACTACTCTGCTAAAGAAGCCTACGAAATGGGAATGGTCAACAAGGTCGTTCCTCACGAAAAACTAGAGGATGAAGCCTTGAACTGGGCAAAAAAGATATTAGAGAAATCACCCACTTCCATCAAAATGATCAAGTTCGCCTTCAATGCCACAGATGATGGTATGGTGGGACAACAAGTCTTTGCCGGTGAAGCTACGCGATTAGCCTACATGACAGATGAGGCCGCTGAAGGAAGAAAGGCCTTCTTAGAAAAAAGGAAGCCTGATTTTAGTTCTATTCCATGGATACCTTAATTACTGATGATTTATTGCTATATTTAAACCTTTTAAAACCAAATTTATTATGCCAGTACTTACCGACGAACAACATCAAGAACTATTAGATAAAGCTAAGAAGGCTGAACAGAAGGCGCAAGCTTCTGAAGAAAAGCTAAAAGAGGTTAATAATTCCAGTGAAGAAGCGCTCCAGCAAAGGAATATTTTCTTAACGACCTCTATTGTCTTCTTATTGCTTATCATCGCTTCCGTGATCATTTATTTTGTTCAACCCCGATTATTGTTCAGTGGTCAAAAGGTTTCTGATAATGAAGTAGTGGTAAATAAAAGCGAGATAGATGATTATAAAGAAGAGATCGCGACCCTTAAAGAACAAGTGGAACAAAGTTCAAATGACGACTCTAAAGTTACGATCAACGGTCAGCAAGTTTCTACATTCTATGCAGTCCAATTAGGTGCTTTTACAAATTATAACCAATCCATCGTCTCTCCTGAATATTCGCTCGTTAAGAACATCAAAGAAGATGGTTTTACGAAATATACCATAGGTGTTTTCAGTGAACTGCAAGATGCCAGAAAGTTACGGCAACAGGTAGTGAAGCTAGGATTTGAAGATGCCTTCATCGGTAAATATAATAACGGAAAGCGCACGGACATCGTAGAATAGAACAGCACATGTCAGATTTCTCTAATTTATCGGTCAAACTGGAAAACATTCCGGACTTTAAGTCCATCGAGTTAACGCCTATACATCCTAAATTTCGACGCATCTTATCCATTAGATATTCAATAGCGCTCATTCTAAGCGCACTGGTCTTATCTACCCTGATCTATTATGTCTCATTACCATTATGGTCTTATTCACTAATGATATTTGTGACACTGACCATTTTCGTGCTCATATATCTTGAGTTCTTTGAAGGATTTCCAAATAGAAAGTTCGGCATCAGAGAGCTTGATATTATTTATCAAATAGGATTCCTTGTTAAAAAGGAAACCATAGTACCTTTTAACAGGATCCAGCATATAGAAGTCACGCAGAGCTTATTATTACGTAAGTTCAATCTTTACTCATTATTGATCTACACGGCAGGTGAGTCTTCTGGTGATCTAAAGATCGCAGGCTTAGATCATCATACTGCACAAAAGATAAAGTCTAAAGTGTTACAAGAAATTGAAGATGAGTGAAGAACTTAACTTCAGATCACCCCAAAGACAATCGTTCAAAGGAGTTTTCGTCTTGTTCATTACCGACCTGTTAAAGAATGTTAGACAGAATTTTATCGTTCTTTTGTTACCTTTTGTGAATGAAAAAATAAGAACGGATTACCTCTGGATATTCCTTTTAATATTAAGTTCACTTCTTCTATTTCAGTTCATCTATTCTTACAAGTCCTATCTGAACTATCAGTTCTATATTAAAAAGGATGCTTTATGTCTTGACCATGGTGTTTTCAAGAAGAGCAATCTTGAAATTCCATTCTACCGGATACAGAACATTAGCATAGAACAGAATATCATACAAAGGATATTAGGAGTAGTAGGTCTGAAGATCGACACCGCTGGAGCTAAAAGTTCAGAGGTGAGGATCAAAGCACTTTCAGAGATGATGGCGAACGACCTGAAAAGAGAGCTTGTTGAAATTAAGAAGACCATAGATGTTCCAGACGAAACCAAAAAGAACACCACCGTATCAACGAATCAAGGAACTGAACCTGAACATGTCCTTAAACTAGGTTTTTCACAACTTCTAAAGGTAGGCATTAGTTCAAATTTCTTTAAAGGAATAGGAATCATATTCCTGGTGCTAACCTCTACTTACGATATGCTTAGCGACCTTTTCAATGTGTTCTATGATGATGACCTGAATGATGAGCTCTATCGTTCTATACCCAAGACCTTGAGCTTTACCCTGTTCATGATATTCTTCATATTGATATCAGGTTTTATCATCACGATGGCGTCAGTAATGTTTAAGTACTTTAACCTTAGTGTTTTAAATCGTAAAGAAGGCTTTCAGGTGAACTACGGTCTGCTCAAAAAGGAAAATAAGTTCATCAAGACGCAAAAGACACAGATCATAGAAAGGGAAACCAATCCGATCAAGAAATTCTTCGATATCAGCAATGTATATGTAAGTCAGGCATCTTCATCAAGAGTGAACCAAAAACAGAAGATAGGTATCGTAGGCGTAAATGACCAACAATTCCACAAGATATTCCAAACGCTCTTTAAGACCGACATCGATAAGCAATTCTATGTGGCAAGAACCGATATCCGTTATCTTATAAGGTCGTTTTGGTTCCAGGTCTTAATGACCCTGCTATTTGGTTTGCCAACCTACTTTTTTATCGACCCAGTTGTTGCCTTTGTTATAGGGTCGATCATCTTTATAGCAGTAGGGATGATCAACTACTTAACGGTAATAAAAAGCTATGTAGGCTATGATGCGCTTTTCCTGAAGATAGGTAGCGGGTCCATTCACACGAAATCATCTTATATCCCAACGCATAAGGTTCAATCTATAAGTGTTAGGCAAAGTATCCTACAACGAAGCTCTGATCTATCAGACCTCATTATTAATACAGCGGCCGGAAGTAAAAAGATCAATTTCATACCCTATGACAAAGCGATTACGATCATGAACAACACAAATTATAATCTTCATCAAACAAAAGAGGAATGGATGTGATCTTTTACCTTCCTCTTTTCCAGTATTATACAATTACAGAAAGATGAACTGATAAAATGGAGCGTTATAAAGTATACTATCCAGATTGGCAAAGTTTTGAGTATAAGCACCAAAATCAGCTTGGGGAAATGAGCTCGCACTTAAACCATAGGAGTAATTAGATAGGAATAACTTCTTGTGTCATTTCCATAGTCATAGGTCAATAAGTTAGCATTAGTTGCCATTCCCTTTGCATTTGGATCTACACCTGATGCACCAACTGTTCCTGTAATATGAGTGGCATGATAACTTAACCTGTTAGATGTATTTCCTGGTGTAACTCCACTAGTTAATTCTGAATCTGGTTCTCTTACTTGACCACCATCCCAAATGCCGGCTATGATTCCGGAACCATCTAAATTTAAACCTAAAGAGCCGCCGCTATATGATTTATCAGTAATTGAGCTAGAAACTGACCCAGCGTTTTCAGTTTCAACATAAATCAATGTTCTGTCTTCTAAAACTCCTCAATACTTTTAAGCCACCATCTTCTTTATTTTTTTATGATCTGAATGTCAATCCTTTTCGCATAAGCTATGGCGTCTTTCTTCCTGGCTATCTATTTCCTGTGGAGTGCTTTGTTCATTTGCTCAAGTTTCACAATGTCGTACTTGCTTATCATCTCATTCCTTTCTCCTTCTGTTTGAGCGAATGATCCACATTTTACCCATAAGGTATTTAAGATTATATAAGCTGTAAGTTTGATAATGACGAACTTCGATTGCAAAATAATAATTTAATTGCATCTTAAACTAAAAATTATGAGCATTTAGCGTGATAACATTGACATATTTGAAATATATTTGTGCAAAATTTTACGTATGAAGTTCATCATATCCAGTAAGGAAATGCAGAAGAAGATCCAGCTTTTAGGAGGTGTCTTGACCAATAACACCACGATGCCTATACTGGATTACTTCCTATTCCAGCTAGAAAAAGATACCCTAAAAGTAACGGCTTCTGATATGCAGACAACGATAACCGCCTCTTTGAATGTGGAATCCCAGGACGAGGCAGAGATCGCAGTACCAGCGAGAATCTTGATCGACACTCTAAAAGCTCTACCGGAACAGCCGATCACTTTTCACTCTAATGATGATCAGGAAGATCAACAACTCGAGATCAGCACTACTTCCGGACATTATTCGGTTGCTTATGAAGAAGCTGATGAATTCCCGCGAGCCGTAAGGTTGGAAGATCCACAGACCATTAATGTCCCAGGTTCTGTCTTGGGCGAGGCCATAGCAAAGACCATATTCGCTACCGCTAATGATGACCTTCATGAACAAATGAACGGCGTTTTCTTCGAATTCAAGACCGATGAACTTAGATTTGTCGCTACGGATGCTCACAAGTTGGTAAGGTACAAAAGGACCGACCTGAGCTCTGAAGAGGATTTTAGCTTTATCATGCCTAAAAAACCGCTTAATCTGATCAAGACCAATCTTTTTGAGGGCGATGAAAACGATGTTCAAATAGATTATAACGAATCCAATGTCAAATTCCATATTGATGATATCCAAATGACCTGTAGATTGATAGAAGGCAAGTATCCGAACTATGAAGCGGTCATACCGGATGATAATCCTAACGTAATGGTCATCGATCGATCACAATTCCTGAGCTCCCTGAAAAGGACATCGATATTCGCCAACAAGACCACAAACCAGGTTAGATTGAAAATCGCCGGTGCTGAATTGAATATCTCTACTGAAGATCTTGATTACTCAAATCAAGCTGAAGAAAGACTTACCTGTGACTATCAGGGAGATGATATGCAAATAGGCTTCAACTCAAAGTTCCTCATAGAAATGCTTTCCAATTTATCCTGCAAGGAAGTTCAATTGAATATGAGCTTACCGAATAGAGCCGGTATACTCAATCCAATAGATGGAGTAGAAGAGGGCGAAGAAATCACTATGCTGGTAATGCCGGTCATGTTAGGGAACTGATGATCAATAGAGAACGATCTTTTTTACCACTTTCTTTCCTAGTCTCTCATTGAGCATGTCGATGATCCGGGTCTTCCCATAGCTCAGCTCTTCGCGAATGACCGATGAACTGAGCCAAACATACAAGGTGTCCTTTTTAAACCTTATTTTATCCGTATAATTAGAAATGCCCTTACCTAGTTCTTCATGCCATAGCGATTCCAGCTCTACAGCATTCAATCTTGTGTTGAGGTTATATTTTCGTTTGAACTGCTCTATGAGCGGCGAAAGTTCAAAGTCATCTTTATTGCGTTCCGGTTTCATTGAGCTGGTCTATATCATATTTTGAGTAATAATATTTTTTATCGTCTTGATTGCTGATCACCAGACTATCACTTGATAAATGCAATACGCTTTCCGTCCATTCGCTGTAAGGAGTTTTGCAAGATATGATCAGGTCGCCTTCTTTCTCTAATAGTTTAATTTCTTCCTGGTTCGGAGTGGTCTTCATTTTACCCATTAGGCTCAGTTTCACCTTTTTCCTTATGCCAGTGGAATCCGGACTTATTTCAATGTAGTCCAGTTTTAATCCTCCTTTGTAGTTCTTGACCACCACATCTGGCACTTCGGCCCTTTCTATTTGCCAGTATCCGTTTAGATGATCGATCGTTCCTATTTCTTTCTTCTCCTGACAACTGATCATGAATAGGATGATCACCCCAAACATCGATATTCTCATAGTTCTATAAGTTTAAATTGTTCTACATTATCCTTCACAACGCTAGTTGTTCGTTCCGGGTCTGTATCACTAATGAAGAGCTGTCCCATCTTATCCGCGGCGATCATCCTTATCAATTGGCTCACGCGTTCCTGGTCTAATTTATCAAACACATCGTCAAGAAGAAGGATAGGCTTTGATCTTCTCTGCTGTAACATTAGGTCGTATTGAGCGAACTTCAAGGCGATGAGATAGGATTTCTGTTGCCCTTGTGAACCGAACTTCTTTATAGGATATCCACCCAGGTTCATTTGAAGGTCATCTTTATGGATACCGACGGATGAATACTGTAATTGCAGGTCTTTTTGCTGCCGATGCTTGAGTAGCTCTGAGAAACCCGTATTTTCCAGTTGAGAACTATATGTTATGCTCACTTTTTCATTATCGCCGGAGATCATTCTATACCTTTCTGCAAGTAAAGGTGCATACTGCGACATAAAGGTTTTCCTTTTATTGAATATCCTTTCTCCCAGATAGACCATTTGCTCATCATAAACCGCCAAAGTTTCGGATTGAAAGGTGTTGTTCGCCGCAAAATATTTCAGGAGCGCATTCCTTTGCGAAAGTACTTTTTGATAATCCATCAGGCATTTCAGATAATCTGGGTCATTTTGGCTGATAACACCGTCCATGAACTTCCTTCTGACCTCACTTCCTTCTTTGATCAGGTCCTGGTCCGTTGGAGATATGATGACCAGACCGATCTTCCCAATGTGATCGCTCAACCTGTCATAAGCCTTATTGTTCCTTTTGATGACCTTTTTCTCGGTTTTTTTAAAAGAAACGGTGATATTATCCTGTTTACCATTATTGATGAAATTTCCATCTATCATGAAGAAATCTTCACCGTGACGGATATTCTGCCTACTAATAGGGTTAAAATAGCTCTTCCCGAAGGCTAAATGATAAATGCTATCTAAAACGGTTGTTTTCCCCACGCCATTATTTCCCACCAAGCAGTTCACAGAAGGATCAAGGTCGATGGAAACATCCTCAAAATATTTATAATTGATCAATTGAAGCTTAGTTAATTGCATAGGGAACCGTGAATATTGTAATCTCAAAAATAAGGCGAAATTAGTATATCTTTAGCGATAAAAGTTATATTTTTGCCAACTTAATTGCAAAATATTTATGGCAACATACAAGAAGAAAGGTTCATCAAAGAAGACAAAGACGGCTCAAAAGGAACAAGATTCCACGACGGCTGAAGTTTTTGATACACTTGATGAAAAAGCCGGAAAAACCGAGGCCTTCATCGGTAAATATCAAAACTATATCATAGGGATTATTGCGGTTATCGCTATCGGCGTGTTGGGATATCTTGGTTACAATAAGTTCATCATACAACCGCAACAAGAAGAAGCCGTGCGTGAGATAGACCTCGCGCAACAACATTTTGACCAGGCGGTAGAAGCCAGTTCAAGGTCTGAAAAGGATTCACTTTTTAGACTTTCCATAGAAGGTATGAACAATAATTATGGTTTCGTGGACATCGCTGATGAGTATAGTTCAACGAAGACCGGCAACCTCGCTCATTACTACGCTGGCATGGCTTATTTGAACCTTTCAGAATGGACAAAGGCCATAGAACATCTAGACCAGTTCACATCTGATGATGAGATCATGCCCGCTTTAGCCAAAGGAGCCATAGGTAAAGCTTTCCTGGCATTAGAGCAGAATGAAGATGCACTCGACTATTTTGATCAGGCGATCAAAGCCTCAGATAATGAGTTTACAAAACCGATGTTCTTGTTCAAGGCTGGTATAACGGCATTAGAGCTCAATAAACCCGACAAGGCCTTAGCATATTTCAAAAGGATAAAAGAAAAATATCCTGATTCCGATAATGCTGAGAATATTGATGCCTTCATCGGTAAGGCCATAGCAATGAACTGATATATGGCAACGAGCAATTACAATGACGCAGGCCTGGAACTACCAGAATTAGATGAGCCAAGGTCTTATCGCATTGGTTTTGTGGTTTCTGAGTGGAATGACGGGATTACCCAGAATTTATTCCAGGGTGCATTTGATACCTTAATTGATGCAGGGATCATCAAAGAAAACATCGTTCGATGGAATGTCCCCGGAAGTTTTGAACTGGTCTACGGCGCAAAGAAGATGGCGGAAAGTTTTGATATGCTTGATGCTATTGTTGTAATAGGTGTAGTGATCAAAGGAGAAACCAGACACTTTGATTTTGTTTGTCAGGGTGTGACCTATGGTATCCAGAAATTGAACATAAAAGGTGACATCCCTATCGTTTTCTGTGTACTTACGGATGATAACATTGATCAATCCCGTGCACGTTCAGGTGGAGAAAAAGGGAACAAAGGAATAGAAGCTGCCATGGCCGCGCTCAAAATGGGAAAGCTTAAAAGAGATGCGCGTTTCTATAAAGACTAGGATTTGAATGGTGAGAAGTAAAATCCACTTTTTATCAACCTGTGCTGTAATCTTTTCAGTAACTTTAATTGATAACCGTTAAGTCTTACTAATAAACGTTGTTTAAGATCAAGATGTCCAGGCTTTAATCCTTTTTGGGCTTCTTTCCAAATTCCATCATCAGCTTGTTTGCTTTTCATTATCAATGCAAACCGATTGATGGTCAAATAACGGGATAGACTTTCATTGACTTCAGCATGAGCATCATAAGCCCGTATGTAGTTCAATCTATCTTTGTTTAATTTACTCTTCGCCAGATTATTCTCTGTTTCCTGATGATAGATGACGCTAGGTTCTTCCTGATAGGCTAAACGGAATGTCAGGTTGGCCCTGATCGCAAAGTCGACATCTTGTCCGGTCCTGTAGACCGGATCAAAATAACCGATCTCATTGAAGACAGAATGATGCACCGCCGTGTTAAAGCAGGTCATCACAGGATCGGACAGGCTTGCTAAGAAATAGTCATCTACGATGCCAGTTCTTATCTTTCCTGTAAAAAAAGGAAGTCTTTCCTTGCCATTAGGTAGTTCAATTTTATAGTTCGTTGAAAATAATTTTGCCTGCGGATGATCAATGATCAATTGATAGAGGTCTTTTAAATGATGCTTTTGCCAAATGTCATCAGCGTCCAGGAATGCGACATATTCACCGCTCGATGTTTTGATCGCTTGATTTCTGGCGATGGCGGCTCCCATATTTTCCTGTTGTATCAATTTGATACGATCATCATGGAATTGCTCTACCTTTTCAGCACTATCATCAGTGCTTCCATCATCGCAGATCACTATTTCAAAATCTGAAAAATCTTGGTCTAAAACAGATATTAGTGTTTCTGTTATAAAATTAGCTTTATTGTAAAGCGGAATACAAACGGAAAAATAAGGCATTAGAACTGTTTTAAATAAAAACCTAATTTATACAATTTGAATAATACTAGATAAGGCTTATTTCCAAGAATATTTGTTCTCCAATTGTTTTTAAATAGCTTGAAAACGAGCTTTACAAAAGGAGCTAAACCTAAACTTCTCATTTTATTTCCCCAGTAAGAGACTCCGGTTAGATTTTTATCGATCTTATCATTCTGAACGAGATCGGCTAAAGTAATAAGTGCGGTTTCTGTCTTTTGTAGATATATGATCGATGTTTCTAAATTTTCATGTACTACGGGATTATCAATATGATGTATCGGAATTTGATCTTCTTTTAATTTTTGGGCTAATAACAGATCTTCATAACCATAAGTGGTCAGTTGATCGTCAAAAAGTCTTTCGTCTATCATTTGTTTGTCAAAAAGTAAATTAGAAGTAAGCAGATATCGATACGGTTTTTCTCTCCTAATAGTAACGCTTCTTGCTTCTTGGTATATTCCGTATTTCCATCGAAGTAAGCCGTTTTTTGGTTTTTGTTTATCGTAAGTTATTCCGCCAAAACAAAATTGGTCGGGTAGAAGAAGCTGTATATATTTTGACAAGAAATCGGCTGAAAAAGGAGTTACATCACAATCTAATAATAGGCAATATCGATACTTGGAATAGCTCACTAATCGATTGATATTCCCTGCTCGACCTAAATTGGTCTTATTTTGATAAAAGGAACAATTTTCTACTTGTTCGATCTGTTGATTTTCGGTTACTTTTTCATCACTTCCATCATCATTTACGATTATTTCATACTTGATCTTTTCTTTTTGAGCTAATTGATCGATCTGATAAACAAGCGGTCTTGCATCATAATTATAAGTAGGTATCAAAAAGCTGATCAAAATACTAATCTTTAGTCTTTATCAGGAACCGGGAAACCGCGATCACGCATCAATGGATCGATCTTCGCATCGCGTCCACGGAACTTGCGGTAAGCTTCTGCCGGTTCAATCGCATTGCGAGGCGCAAAAAGATACTTTACTAATTTATCAGCCAGCGCTTTGTCATAAAATCCACCATCTGCATTTTCAAAGGCTTC
>CAJXLO010000019.1 GCA_913056525.1 uncultured Psychroflexus sp. | reverse complement strand
AAATAAAGATCGGGATTGTTAGCATAGGTATATTCACCATAGCTGGCAGCTCCTTTAAGTTTTATGGTGGATGTCACTTGATATTCTATACCTAGCTCAGCACCCATGTGTCTTGTCTCTATGCCGTTCATCACTTCCTGAACGAAAGCATTACCATCATTTACCTCTACGCCCGTGATGTCTTCTGTAAAGTAGAATTGAACATTGGTAAGGTCCTGAAAACCGGCATAGAAAGCTGATAGTCTCAGGTCTACATCTGGTGATTTGAAAATATAGCTCGCATCAAAAGCCTGCGAGGTGACTTCTGTTAAGTTCTCAACGATCTCATGGTTCTGACGAGCATTACTATAGGAATTCCTCAAAGTAGGAGCATCTTGTGTATATGCGGCGTTCACCTCAAACAAATGGCGTCCGGTCAGTTTATAAACACCACCTGCTTTTGCACCAAATGTTGTAAAGTCTAATTTTTCTCCTGGACCGAAAGAGCGATCTCCAGGGAAAAAACCGTTTTCATAAAGTCCTGTTCGTTGATAGGTGGTCCTTCCTGCATTAGCGGCCACATAAAAATCGAACTTTTTATACTTGAACTGAAGTTGGGCGAACGACTCATAGACCTCAGAATCTATCTCATAGTTGTAACTAAACCTTTCTCCTTCTGTCACTGTCCGGTTTGGGTTCCTAAGGTCACTTTGGGCAAGGTCTTGTGAAGAACCTATTGTGTTTGAATTTTCATCAGCAAAGAAATCAACATCCAGGAATTGCTGACCACCCAACAGGTCTTTTACTTCCGCATAATTCTCGCTGTTCAGATTTCTGTAGCGCACCTTACCGTTCAATGTGATGTTATCGTTCAGTCGCGCATCAAGGATCGTATTAAATTGCAATCTGGTATCATCCGTTCTGTTAGCACTTAGAATATAGGTTGAGTTGCCGCCGTTTCTTAGGTTATTCAAGTTCGTTTCATAGACCTTGGTCCAGTCGAACTGGCCATCGTTGATGAACTCTTGTTCTGCTAAATAAGCATTTTGAAAATCGACCGGCCTGGGATTGTCGAACCTTAGATGATAACTCGGGAAATTTTGATAATAGATAGGCGATGGGTTCCGCGCGCCACCTATGAAGGATGTTTGCCCGTTAGGACCTTCTACGATCCTGGTACCGCCATTATTTATTCTGGTTGTGCTGAACTTTCCACCGCTGTAGGATGCGTTCGTGTTCAGGTTTAACCCTTCTTTTATCTTCCAGTAGTGGTTCAGCATGAATACTGGTTGCTCTATTTCCCTAATTTGAGAATTCCTTATTTCCCCGTTCTGATAACCCCAGTTCGGGTTATACCTATTATCCCTAAGCCTAACAGCCTCAGCGGTCAAAGGTTCAGATAAGCCTCTTCTGTTAGGGGTATAGAAACCTGTAAAGTTTAAACTATGCTTATCGTTTATTTTCTTCTCAACCATGACGGACAAAGAGTTTGCATCATATAATGTACCGTCTGCGTAACCTTCATCGCCATATCTTCTGGAGACCAGAACGGAAAAATACCAATCTCCTTTTAAAAGTCCTGAATTATAACTACCCATGAACCTGCCACGATAACTCCTGTTAGAAGAGGCATAAGAGACGCGTCCGCCTTTTCTCATCTTGGAGGCGCGCATATTGATATTGGTCGATCCTAAAAAGCCGCCGAAAGTATAATCGCTCGCTTTGAAGTTCCTGGAAAATTCCCTGTTGCGTTGCACATCGTTCAAACCGCCCCAATTTGACCACGAAGGTCTGCCGTTGAACTGTTTGTTCATTTCAACACCATTGATGAGCACTTTACCATACTGATTGTCCAGACCTCTGATACTAAAGAAAGTAGAGCTAAAGTCGTAAGCAGCTGCTTTGGAAAAGACATCCTTGGATGATTGAAGTAGCCCCGAAACGTTAAAGGCAACATTATTGTCGCCCGCGTCCAGCTCATTATCTGACAAGCTAATGAGCGAGATCTCTTTATCTTCTTCGCTTATATCGGCGGACAATCTCAATTCACCCAGTTCCAGCGACTTTCCTTCTTCAATGATGATAGGGAACCTTTTGGACTTATAATTCTCTTTGCTTAGAATTAGCACTTGTTCTCCCAGAAGCAGATCATCGGCAGAGAAGGAAAATGCACCATCATTTGAGGTTTGGGTTTCAAAAGATGTGTCCTCAAGTTCGACGGAAACATTACCTAATGAGTCACCGTTGTCATCATCGACCACTTTTCCACTTACTAATGTTTGTTGACTGAACAAAGCTGAACTGAACAGGAAAGTTAATATAAAGATCTTGTAATTCATAAATGTGATGTTGAGAAGTCTATCTTAAGAAATGATTATGATTTCAATGCAAAATTATACAAATTATAGAATAGTCTTATTTTTGAAACTAGAAAATCGAGAAGTTAACAAATTCGTAATACTGATAAAAATGAAGAATATCAACCTCTTAATCGTAACCCTTTTAATACTAAATCTTTACAGTTGCGGCGGTGGAAAAAAGACAGCTGATAAAAGTTCGTCTGATACTGGAAAAGCTACGTATAAGATAAATACGATAGCTTTTTACAACCTGGAAAACCTGTTCGATCCAGAGGATGACCCTGATAAAAAGGATGAGTATAGCCCGATCATGGAAATGGCTGAACCTGAAAGAGAAGGCATCTATCAAAAAAAACTGAAGAACATGGCTGAGGTTATCGCTAAGATAGGCGAGGAAAAAGCTAAGCAACCGCCTGCAGTGATCGGGGTTTGTGAGCTGGAAAACTATGGAGTGCTCCAGGACCTTGTCAACCAGGGACCATTAAAAGAACATGACTACGAGATCATTCACTATGATTCTCCTGATGAAAGATCTATAGATGTGGCATTGCTGTACAGGAAGTCCGTTTTCAGGTCGATGTACTCCGAGCCTCATGAAGTTGTTCTATACGAAAATGACGATCCAGGAGAACGCGATTACACGAGGGATGTCCTATATGTTAAAGGAAAACTGGATGGCGAGGTCATTCATTTTCTGGTAAACCACTGGCCATCAAGGAGTGGTGGAGAGAAAAAAAGCCGTTCCAACAGGGTCGCGGCAGCTAAGGTCGCAAAAAAGGTGATAGATTCTGTACAATCCCAGGATCCTTACGCCAAGATCATGTTAATGGGTGACCTGAACGATGGTCCTGATAACAAAAGCGTCAAGGACATATTAGGAGCTAAGGACGATGAACAAGACCTTGAGCTGAAAGACCTTTACAACCCTTTTGAGCAAATCCATGATCAGGGAATAGGAACGATCGCATGGCGTGATACCTGGGACCTATTTGACCACATCATACTATCAAAACCATTAGTAGATAAGAATCAATATAAGGAATATGCATTCTACAAAGCCATGGTCTACAATCCCGTATGGCTTCAAAACCCCAAAGGACAATATGAAGGCTATCCTTATCGGGCATTTGTAGGTAGTGCTTTTACTGGTGGATACAGCGATCACTTTCCTGTGCTTGTCTATCTATTGAAAAAAGCATCACCATCATCTACGGCATCGAAGTAAATAGGGTTATGCTAAGGAGTGCTTTCCCTGAGGAAGCCGATAATATCAGGGAAAAACTCAACAATGTTCCGCTGATAAAAATCAAGGATGATCGAAGATTGAACGACCTCTAGTTTTAGCACGTTTATATAATCGCGAGCAGCATCAGCGACGACGAATAAAACGCTTATGAATATGAGGACCTTTATAAGCCCGAAAATACCACCGGTTAATTTATTCACTAGACCCAGGGCCATCATTCCTATAAGCTTTGAAATGGCCTTTCCTAATAAATTGATCAGGATCACAACGAGTAGAAATGTTAGCAGGAATGCGACTATGGAAAGGGAAGTGTCGGACCAATCTACCCATTGGTCGAGGACCGTTGCAGTCTTATCGGAAAAGGAATAAGCTAAGAACAATCCCAGGATGAGTGCCAGCAAAGAGGTCAACTCTATTATCAGTCCGTTCTTAAAACCCCTGTAAAAGGCATAGACCAACAAAAGACCCAGGACGAGATCTATCCAATTCATAGCGCATAAAGATAGGAATTTATAGGAATAAACGTAATTTTGTGATATGTTATCTAATGAAAACCTAAAAGAAGATTGGCAAGAGCTTACATCGCTCCTGGAAAGGGATTTTGGTGAAGGTGAAGCGCTCGAGCTAGATGCGATCATTTACCTTGTAGGTGTTCAGGAGTACGGTGATCCACACAAACGTTTTAAGAAAGATGACAAGGTCAATTTGATGCATATTGCTATATGTAGATTATTAGAACCCTATGGATATTACCAGTTCTCACATCTGGACAATGATGGCTGGCCTCACTATGATAAAGTAGAAGACCTGCCACCGCTAAGGTCTGGAGAGCAGACCATACTGATGAAAGAAGCCATTGTGAACTATTTTAAGGAAATGGACTATTTAACGGTATAAAAGACTAACGTCCTGCTGATCATACAAGTTTATTCTAATAATAATCCTAATTTTGCCTTTTACAAATTCAAGAGTCCATGTTCGATAAAATAAAGGAATATTTACAAGAGGTTAACTCCTTTGATACGATGGATGAACAAAAGATAGAGGAATTCCGTATAAAATATCTTGGAAAGAAAGGGATTCTCAATGATCTTTTTGCCCGGTTCAAAGAAGTTGATAAAGAAGATAAAAGATCTTATGGTCAGGCGGTCAATGAACTAAAGCAGGCTGCTGAGCAGAAGGTAAATGAACTCAAGGCTAACTTGCTCAAGCAAGAGGATGATCAACCCCAATATGGAGACCTGACCAGACCTGGCGAACCAATAGCTGTAGGGTCCAGACATCCGATATCCATTGTAAAGAACCAGATCATCCAGATTTTCTCTAACATAGGTTTCAACGTGTCAGAAGGTGCAGAAATGGAAGATGACTGGCATAACTTCACAGCACTGAACTTACCGGAACATCATCCGGCCCGCGATATGCAAGACACCTTTTTTATTCAGCGAGACCCTAAAGATATTTTGTTGAGAACGCACACTTCCAGTGTTCAGGTGAGATATATGGAAAACAACCAACCGCCGATAAGGACGATATCTCCTGGTCGTGTTTTTAGGAACGAGGATATTTCCTCTCGCTCTCACTGTATCTTCCATCAGGTGGAAGGACTTTATATTCATAAAAATGTTTCTTTTGCGGACCTGAAACAAACGCTCACTTACTTTACAAAACAGCTTTTTGGCCAGTCCAAGATACGACTCAGGCCTTCTTATTTTCCTTTTACAGAACCCAGTGCTGAGGTGGACATCTATTGGGGGCTCAACTCAGAGACGGATCATCGCATCACGAAAGGAACAGGATGGCTGGAAATATTAGGTTGTGGGATGGTGGACCCACAAGTACTTAGGAACTGTAATATAGACCCGAACGTATATTCCGGCTTTGCCTTTGGTATGGGAATAGAAAGAATTGCTATGTTATTATATCAGATTAGCGATATCCGCCAATTCTACGAAAACGACGTCCGTTTTCTGGACCAGTTCAAGTCGGTCTTCTAAAAATAAGGAATGTAAAGGAAATATTTCAGCAGGAATTGATAAAGAAAAATTACGTGCTTTAAAAGATAAAACTTAATTTTGCAAATCGTTTTAAGCTCAAGTGGCGGAACTGGTAGACGCGCTGGATTCAAAATCCAGTGATAGCAATATCGTGCGGGTTCGATTCCCGCCTTGAGCACTAATTTTTTATCAGTTATATGACGTACTCATCGTGACCATCTCTATTTATAGCTAACTTTCTAAACACTTCACACTGTTCCTCTTTTTCAGCTAATTACCGCGGATACCTAAAAACTATTATTCAAACGTAAGAAAGATGTTCAAAAAAAACTCTAGCATCATTTTTTGAGCGATCGCAAAGAAAATATCATCCACCTATGATAGAAAAGTTCAATAAAGGTTGGACAACTTTAGGAACTTTTATTCCATCTTGCGTTTGATAGTTCTCTAAGATGCAGGCCAATATCCTTGGTAATGCAAGCGCACTTCCGTTCAGGGTGTGAACGAACTGTTTTTTATTATCCTGATCATTATACCTTACCTGTAATCTTCTTGTTTGATAGCTCTCAAAGTTAGACACGGAGGAAACCTCCAGCCATTTTTCCTGAGCCGCGGAATAGACTTCAAAGTCATAAGTTAAAGCTGAGGTAAAACCCAGGTCACCACCACATAGGCGAAGTTTTCTATAGGGAAGTTCCAGTTTTTGTAATAATCGCTCGATATGATCGGCCATTTCCTCTAATGCATTGTAGGAGTTAGCTGGTTCTTCAAAATGAACGATCTCTACTTTATCAAATTGATGAAGTCTGTTAAGTCCTCTCACATGGGCTCCGTAACTTCCTGCTTCTCTTCTAAAACATGGTGTGTACCCCGTATATTTCATCGGAAGGTCTTCTTTTCTAAAGATCTCAGATCGATGAAGGTTCGTTATCGGTACTTCTGAGGTAGGAATTAGATAGAGGTCATCTTGTCCTATATGATACATTTGTCCTTCCTTGTCCGGAAGTTGACCTGTACCAGTGCCGGAGTGTGGATTTACCAGTAAGGGCACTTGCACTTCATTATAGCCTGCGTTTTCATTCTCATTCAGGAAATAATTGATCAAAGCCCGTTGTAGTTTAGCTGCTTTCCCCTTATACACGGGAAATCCAGCACCGGTAAGTTTATTGCCCTTTTCAAAATCTATAAGGTCGTATTGCTTTGCTAATTCCCAGTGTGGCTTAGGTTTACTATCAAAATCTGGTATCTCTCCCTGGCGATAAAGCTCTTCATTATCATTTTCGTCCTTTCCTTTTTTAACGGATGAATGCGGAATGTTGGGGACCTGATATAACACGTTATGAAGAGAAGTGGAAACTTTATCCTGCTTTTGTGAAAGGTCTTTGATGTTTTCCTTTAGGGTACTTGTCTTTTGCTTTAGTTCTTCTGCTTTTTCTTTTTCACCTGTTTTGAAAAAGTTGCCTATTTCTTTTGAGATCCTGTTCATTTCAGCAGAAGCATCATCTTTTTTAGCTTGCAAACTCCTTCGTTCTTCATCTAGTGCAATAGCTTGATCAAATAATTCCTTAGCGGAGAAATGCCGCTTATCCAATGCTTTAATTATCTGATCTTTGTGAAGAGCTATGTATTTGATATCTAACATAAATGTTTTTTTTAACTAACTGATATTCAGAATAAATAATGAATCGACAAAATTAATAATAAAATTACCTTATTTTACTTTAAGTATAAAAAAACTGCTTTATAGAAGCAGTCGTGAATTTTATCAATGCTGGAAATCGATCCGCTCAGGGATCAAAGAACTGGACCCTGCCACTTGATAAAGCGTAAACACCGCCTGAGATCTTCACATTATCCGTGTCTACTAAATTTCTGATGATATCACTATTACGATAGATACGATCACAGGTAAGTTCAACGTTCGTATGGATCACCTTATCTACAAAAAGTTTATTACTGGAATCATGAGGCGCCTGGATTTCTGTAGAAGCCTCAATGGCAGGTTCTATCTTCCTGACCAGCGCAGAAATATTTCCCATTCTTACTTTATCACAAGCAGCACTTACTGCACCGCAACTTTCGTGACCTAAAACAAAGATCAATTTACATCCGGCAACTTTCGTGGCATATTCCATACTTGCCAGCACGTCATTACTTTCAATATTACCGGCGATCCGGGTCACGAAAACATCTCCTATACTTTGGTCGAAAATTGCTTCTACCGGAACCCTACTGTCCACACAAGACAGGATGATCGCCTTAGGGTTTTGTCCAGCTGTTGCGTCGGCTTTAAGCGAATCCATATTCCTTTCAAAGGGTTTGTTATCAACGAACCGCTTGTTTCCTTCTTTAAGGTCTCTCAGGATCTCATTTGCCGTGTGTTCTTCCTGTTGCTCTTTTGTGAATATCTTACTGGGTCCATCCATGGTCATCCTGCTTTTATCACATCTTTCTTGAAAAGGTCTTCATAACTTTCTGGGTTGTCAACTTCACCATTTTCATATTTCAGATGTATGTTTATGTTCTTCTTTTTCGCTCTTTTGGCATAGTCATCCAATATCTCGAGAACGTCATAGTCCAGGGACTTTGTGTTCCTAACATCTATCTCGAGGAAGGAGTTTTCAGGTATCTGGTTCAGCTCTCGCATAATAGCACCTTTGTTGAAAAAGGTCACTTCTTCTGCAAAGTTCATCTTTACATGTTTCTTATCACCGTCTTCATCTTTAAGGTGCAAGAAGTGCGAGTTCCTGTAACTTTCTATCAATACTCTAATAACACCCACTGCAAGCCCTAATCCTATACCGATCAACAGGTCACCAAAGACCAGTCCAAACACGGTTACCAGGAAAGGGATGTATTGTTTCTTACCCAGAGCGATCATCTTCCTGAACAACGACGGTTTGGCTAATTTATAACCTACGATAAGTAAGATGGCCGCCAGTGAAGATAATGGTATCTGATTTAAGAAATCAGGAATAAGAATGATCGATATGAACAATAGGATACCGTGGAAAACAGCGGACATTTTTGTTTTATTTCCGGATTGAATATTGGCAGAACTTCTTACAATAACCTGTGTAATAGGCAAACCACCTATAAAACCCGAGATAATATTGCCGGTTCCCTGAGCGATGAGTTCCCTGTTCGTAGGTGTGTTCTTCTTTTCCGGGTCGAGCTTATCTGTGGCTTCCACACATAATAAAGTTTCCAGGCTGGCCACGATCGCGATGGTGACAGCAACAATATAAACATCTATACTGGCCAGAACGCTAAAGTCCGGAAACATGAACTGACCTATGAAAGAATCAAAACCTTCTGGTACGGGAACCTGTACCATCTGTTCTTCCTGTAAAGTCCAGGAAGACCCTTTCGGGATCAACAGGTTGATCACAACGCCTATAAGTACAACGAACAAAGATGCTGGCAGAATCCTGAACACCTTACCTTTCTGCGTTAAGTAGTTTTCCCAAATGACAAGGATCAATAAACTTATCAAGGTGATACCGATGGCCGCTGGTGAAATATTGTCAAAAATATGCGTCAATGCTGAAAAAGTGTTCTCCCCGCTAGACTGTATGAACTCAAAGTTCTCAAAGGATTCACCTACGTAACCAAAAGCAACCGGAATCTGCTTTAAGAAGATGATGATACCTATACCCGCAAGCATTCCCTTAATAACGGAATTAGGAAAGTAATAACCGATGACTCCTGCTTTCAGGAACCCCAGCATCAATTGAATAACGCCACCCAGGACTACGGCGGCCAAAAAAGCTTCAAAACCGCCAAGTGTATTGATAGCACTAACAACGATGACGACCAATCCCGCTGCTGGACCACTTACACCAGAAGGCGACTTACTGATAAGTCCTACCACGATGCCACCTACGAAACCCGCTATGATGCCAGAAAAAAGAGGTGCTTCACTTGCCAGGGCAATCCCTAAACAAAGCGGTAAGGCGACAAAGAACACCACTACACTAGATGGAATGTCTTTATTTAAATGTTTGAACAAGTCTTTTTATTTAGAAAGATGCAATTTAACTAATTAATTCAATCAAGCAATATAGCAGGCCATCAAATGGATCATAGTTCTTTAAAATAAGAAGACCTGGTCCATCCCGTAGAGCCATCTTTTAATTTGATCTTGCTAAATTCATTGAACTCACTTTCTACACTTACTTTAGTGCCTTCATGTAGCATGAACAGTCGCTCGCTCTTAGGATTGGGTTCCGCGTATACTTTTATCTCTTCTGGAAAAATAATGGCGTATTGCGAGTTCTGTATGATCCTTTCCTGCGTTGAAGCCATAAGGTGCGATGCTAATCCCGTAAAACTAAAGGTCACGAAAAGTGTAAAGAACAAACGTTTTTGAGCGGTCTTAGACCTGAGGAAATAAACAATAAAAGAACCAAAGGCCAGAAACCCGGATATTATGGCAATCCAGCTCCAACTTGTTAAAGATAAGGCCAGCGCAGTTTCTTTCGTGAACTCCTTTACCTCAGGTTGCGGTAATGCTTCTATCTCATCTACCCGCATTTGCTCTGCATAGGTCAGATTGTTCTTAATGGCTGGATCAGAAGGGTCTAATTTTTTCGCCTTTTCGTAAAAGTAGATGCTTTCAGCCACATTATTGAGCTTGTAATGTGAGTTGGCAAGATTAAAATAGACCGCTTCGGACATATAGCCTTTATCCAGGACCTTCTCATAGAGTCTAAGGCTTTCCTTATAATTCCCTTGAGCATAAGCATTATTTCCGGCCACGAATAGAGAGTCCGCCGCTTGCGAGTAGGCGTTCACCGATATGATGATGACCATTAATGTAGAAAAGAAAGTGGTTTTCATGATTTTATCTCTTTATCGATTGACGTTATCACCCTGGCTGCATGGTTATAATCATCGCCTAATTGTGAAGCTTTAAAACTTGCGTATCGGGCGCGTTCACACTTTGACAATATCTCTATGAACTTATCTTTATTATCAACGGATACACCAGCATGTGTAAGCTTTTCCGCTACGCTTTGTTTCGTGATATCCGATGTGCTGATGTCCAACTTGGCTTTCAGGAAATTATATAATGCCATTTCCAATGATTGATAGAACTTATCCGGCTTGTCCAGGTTCTGTTTAGCCTCAGATAGATATTTTTTCGCAAGCTTCTGGACCTTCCTCGATGTTTCGTCTTTACCATGAGGTTGATTCTTTCTAAATATGAAGAAGAATAAACTCCCTAAGGCAAGACCTATTGGTGTTAAAGCAAGCACCCAATAGGTCGTTGATCGGAAAAAGTGCTTTGACCCCAAAGGTCTGAGGTTTGTGTCCGTTTTAATGAACTTGAACGACGAAACCCCACTGATCTTATTGACTGGAGTTCGCCGGTCGATCTCATTGGTCTTATCATTATTGTTAGCTATTGCATTGGAGCGACCTTTTACATCGATGACGATCTCATCTGAGGATAAGGTCTTATAAGATCCTGAACGGAGGTCGAAATACGAGAATTCAATTGGTGAGATCGGGAATTTACCGGCGTTCTGACCTACTAAGGTATAAGTATTGGTAACACTTCCGCGCATACCGTTTGCATTCACTTTTATATCTTCTTTCCTTTCCGGTTCATAAAGCTCAAGTCCAGGCGGAGAAGAGACATCCGGCAGGTTGATAAGCTGCAGGTTCCCTCTCCCGGATATTTTGAGCTCGAGCTCCGTAGATTCTCCTTGTTCTATACCTGCTCGATCCGTTGAGGTTTCTAAATTGAACTTTCCTACCGCGCCTGTAAAAGATGCTGGTTTTCCACTTTGGGGTAAAGGTTTTACGTTCACTGTTCTGGTCTTAGCAGATATCCTATGCTCTACCGTTTCATAAAGTCTTCTACCAAAGATGTCCCTTCTATCCGTAGGAACTTCAACGGATAAGTCCAGTGTAAGAGGTTTTATTTTCAGCTCTCCTGTTTTCTGAGGATATAAGACCGTCTTTCTTAACGCTACGTAGCGATAAGGTTCACCACCAAAGCTACCGCTCTTGACACTTAATTGGTCATTGTCTATGTTCCTGCTCCAAAAATTTTCAAAATCAGGGTTATCTACAGCTTGCCAGTTCCTTACGTTCGTATTCCTGCTCACGTAAAGCTTGTAAACCACATAAATAGGTTCGTTCAGATAGGGTCTGCTTTTTGAAACCTCTGCTACTAAATGAATGCCGTTAAGGGCTTCTCTTTTCTTTATGGCACTCTTATCATTGGGCTTATCTACAGCATCGCCAACCTTTATACTTACCGGCGTGGTCTTGTAGATCTTGCCTTCAATATTGATGGTCGCCTGATCGATCCTTAGCGTTCCTTTTTTTTGAGGCTCTAAAAAATAAGTAAAGCTAAGCTCATAAGAGCTCTTGCCATTTACGAACTGCTGAGAAACGGATTGGTTAGGGCCGCCTACCTTCCTGAAACCTTCAAAATCAGGAGGCGTAAAGTTATCACCAGGTTTATTAACGGTAAAAGAGACCTTTACCCGTTCATTGATCCCTATATTATCACGACTCGCTTCAGCGGTGAACTGCACCTGTGCAATAGCTGAATGCGAGATGATAAAACCGATGACCACCATCGTGAATGTTACAATATTCCTCATTTTACCAGTCTTTTTCCGTTCTTACGGGCTTGCCTTCCTTCTTTTGCTTGTTAAGCTTCTTTTGCACTTCCTTCTCTGAGTTTTCTATGGCTTTTAGGATGTTCTTTACTTGCTGCTTAGATAGTTCAGCTTTCCTGGACTTCTTTTTCTCTTTTTTATCAGACTTTTTCTGCTGATCCTCTTCGGCTTGTTTGTCCTTGTTTTTTTTAGGATTTCCTTTCCCTTCTTCTTCCTTATTTGGGTCTTTTGGTTCTTCTTTATTTTCTTTCTTGTTGTCTTTCTCATTCTGACCCTGACCACCTTTTTTGTTCTTGTTTTGTTCTTTTTTGTTCTTCTTCTTCTTTTTGTCCTGTTTCTTCTTGTCCTTGTTGTTTTTATTGTTCTTTTGCTTTTCCATCAATTCTTTGGCCAGCACGTAATTGTATCTTGTCTCATCATCTGTAGGGTCGTTCTTCAGTGCTTTTTTGTAAGCTTTTGCCGCTTGTGCATACTTTTTCTTTTCCATCAGGATGTTCCCTTGATTGTGCAAGCTCTTATGTTTGATAGATTCGTTCTTTGATGACCTTGTTGCTTTGCTTAGATTGAGCAGAGCCTCGTTCTCTTTCTTATAGTTGATATATAGATTGCCAAAATTATACTGGGCTAGATCATTATCAGGCGCTAAGGCCAATGCCTTTCTGTAAGAGGCTTCTGCCATAGGCATGTTTCCCTTTTGATAATACGTTTCAGCTTGGGCCAAATAGTTCATCACTTTTTTCTCTACCCCCTTTTTTTGGCTTTGTTGAGAAAATAATGCCAAAGGGAATATCAGTAATAAGATCAGTTTTCTAAGCTTCATCATCTTTCTTTTCATTGAACAGGTTTAACCTTCTTAACCATACGGTCTTTTTCTCAAATAACATCATATCTATCATTAGGAACAAGATGCCAAAACCCAGGAACCATTGGAATTGGCTTTTGTAATCAGCGTATTGCTTGGATTCGAACTCGGTCTTTTCCATCTCTTGTAGAATTCCTATGAACTCGTCTACTATCTTTTTAGTGGACTTTCCGTCGATCAACTTTCCATTTGTGCTCTTTGCGATACTAGATAGAGTGGAAATGTCAGTTTTTGTGATAACCACTTTACCCTGGCGGTCCTTTTTATAAGTGATGTTGTATCTTGACCGGTCAATTGGGATTGGGCCGCCTTTTTTTGTTCCGGTTGCAATAGTGTAGATCTCTACTCCCTTTTCCCTAGCTTTGGCCAATTGGTCTTCGACCTCTGAGCCGTGGTCTTCTCCATCGCTAAGGATAACCATTACCCTTTTTGTTTGTTCCTGATCATCATAATAGGTGAGTCCAAGTTCTATGGCATCAGCTATGGCCGTTCCCTGACTAGAGACCATATCCGTGTTCATGGAATTCAAGAAGTTCTTTGTAGATGAATAGTCTGATGTTATGGGAACCTGCGGGAAAGCACTTCCTGCATAACCAATAAGTCCTACACGGTCTCCGGCCAATCTATTAGTGATCTGTGATATAATGCGCTTGGCCTTTTCCAGACGGTTCGGGGCGATATCTTCAGCTAACATACTTTTTGATACATCTAAGGCGAACACAAGGTCTACTCCTTTCCGTTTTACGGTCTCTAATTTGGAACCTATCCTGGGATTGACCAATGCAATACAAAAAAGCCCAAGAGCAAGAGCTAAGAATACAACTTTGACCCACCTTTTAAACGTAGACTGCTCTGGCACCAACTTCTTAAAGAAGGCCTTATCCGCAAACTGACCTTGCTTGCGCTTCTGCCAAAAGAAAACAAGCGCATAACTGCCGATCATCACCGGAATGATCCATAAAAGCCAAAAATAAAAGGGTTCTTCAAATAAATACATTACACAAAACTTCTAAATAAGGTGAACTTCAATAACACTTCTAGTAATAACAAAATACCACCAATTATTACTAAAGGTCTGAATTTTTCTTGATAATCATAGAATTTTTGCTCTTCTATAACAGTTTTTTCCAATTTATTGATGGATTCATATATATCATCCAGACGCTTACGGTTAGTAGCTCTATAATAATTACCACCTGTTTCTTTGGCTATATATTTTAAAAGAGCTTCATCTATTTTCACTTCTACCGGTCTGTAATTGATCTTGCCGTTCCTGGAGATAGACACAGGAGAAAGAGCTTTTCCTTCTGTGCCTATCCCTATGGAATAGGTTTTTATGCCTTTTTCTATGGCAAGCTCTGTGGCGGTCTTAGGGTCTATGAATCCGCTATTGTTCACGCCATCTGTCAACAGGATGATCACTTTGCTTTCTGCTTTGCTATCCTTTAACCTGTTCACTGCCGTTGCTAATCCCATACCAATGGCGGTACCACCTTCTATGCTCTGGGAATAGTTCAACTCCCTTAAAGCACTAAGCGCAATGGACTTATCTGATGTCACTGGCGTTTTGGTATAACTTTCTCCCGAGTAGACGACCAGACCTATTCTGTCGTTCACCCTTTTTTTAATAAAATCAGATGCGACGTTCTTCAGTGCTTCCAGACGGTTAGGCTCCAGATCTTGCGCAAGCATGCTGGCCGATACATCAATGGCCATTACGATATCAATTCCCCTTGTCTTCTTAGTCTGTGTGCTCACATCTACCGTACGAGGTCTTGCCATCGCGGTAATGAAAAGCAATAGGGCCAGGATCCTCATATAGAAAAGGACCGGTCTTAGTTTTGACCAGATATCGGAACCCCCTTGAAAAGCATCCATCGTAGGCATCTTTACAGAGGCGTGTTGTTTGGTTTTGTTATAATATCGCCAGAATATAAGCACCGGCAATATCAGCAGTAACCAAAACCAGGCAGGATCCTCGAATACAATGTTCTCTAACATATTTAATCCTTTTTGAATTGAATGGAATTAATGATCCGGCTGGTGATCTCGTTCGCATATTCATCTTCAGCCTTAGTGATAACGATCACCTGATAGAAGCCTTTTTTGTAAACAAAGTTTATCAATCTATAATCCTTTTCAATATCATTACCGGTTATAGGGTTTTCTATGGAGAATCCACCATAGACTTCAGGTCCTTTTACACCATTAACGGTCTCAAACTCCCTTTCTTTGGTCAATATGTTGTAGGCTCCCAGGCTTTCTAATTTATTGTAAACTTCCTTGATATTCTCTTTCAGCGCTTCCACGGACTTATCTTCCACAGGAACATTGGCCATGACCACCTTTACGTTTCCATACAGGTTACCGTAAGTAAAGTAGGAAGCATCTGGTTTATTAAGACCGCTTATATTTAAGCTATCCGCATTTTTTCTGACCAGCACTTCCGGTGTTGTGATGTTCAATGGCGGGAAACCATATCCACTGGTGATCCATTCCTTCTCCAGGATATCCTTTGTAGCACTTCCTGTTACTATTTCTTTAACATAATTAAAACCTTTAGTGGCGATAAGGTAGGAGGTAGATATGGATAGCGTACCTATTACCACGATTACAATGACCGCGACTTTTAATCTTTTTCTTCTTCTCGTCAACCTCTCTTGATAAGCCTTGTCGCGTTTCTTCTCTTCTTCCGTTTGCTCCGGGATGGAATTTTGAACGGTGTTCGTGAATTGTTCTACGCTCTTACGATCATCCCTTGCAGTGATCATGTCCGGCTCTTGCCGTGCGAACTTGGCCAGGTCAGCACGCTTCAGTATCTTTTCAAAATCCTGTATCAACGCTTCGTTCAGTTGCAGTTTCTTGTGCTGCATTTGCTGTTTTAAATGGTCTACGAGCTCATTTGACGTAAACTCCATCGCCCTGATGGACACCTTTTCTTCCAGATACCTTCTGCTGATCTCCGTGAGCTTAGAGTAGTACTCCTTGAAGTTGCGTTCATTGATCAGGTTGCTTTCGTCAAGCTCCTTTAAAGAATCTATAGCCTGTTCATAAGGTGGCTTTCTTTTTCTGGACTCATCTCTTCTTTTCTTGAAATGAAAATATACAGCTACTGCTAATAATAAGAACAACAAAATGGCCAGCGTATACCATATCCAGTCTGAAAGCTCTAGCGGCTCAGGGACATCGATAGACCGTTTAATCGGGTAGAATTCTTTGCTCGTTGTGTCTACTTCTACTGTGTTTACATATAATGATATAGAATCGGTAAGTAATTTATCACCACTAACCTGGACTAGTTGTTGTGGAATGGTATATCTTCCTGAATCATAAACGGAAAGGTCATATCTTTTTACCAGTTCAATATCGGGTTGTAGGGAAATGGTGTCCTTAGGATATTCCTTGATAAGTTCAGCCGGTATAAAACCTTGTCCTTTAGGGAAGGCAACACTATCTGTTTGCGGGTCAGCTTTTAATTTTATCTTATAGATGACCCTTTCTCCGATCTTTATAGAATCTTTATCGATATCAGCATTAACGGTCTGAGCGAAAGACAGGTTGAAAGCGGAAAACGCAACAATGAGAAGGAACATTAAGTGCTTTTTATAGATCATGCCCTTGTTTTAAAATAAGTTAACAGCTTGGTCACATAGTTCTCATCTACTCTAGTGGAGAAGCAACCCGCACCACTGCGTTTGAACGTCTTGTTAAAATAATCATCTCTTGCTTTAAAATATCGGGCATAATTTTCCCTGACCTTCTTAGAACTGGTGTTCACCCATTTTTGCTTGCCAGTTTCGTTGTCCGTAACCTTGATCAAGCCTACGTTAGGAAGCTCTGTTTCCCTGCGATCGTAGATTCTGATACCGGTAATATCGTGTTTTTGTGCCGCTATTTGGATCTTGTTCTTGTATTCATCATCCACAAAATCGGAAAGCACGAATGCTATGCTACGCTTTTTAAGGACATCGGAAAGGAACTTGAGGGCATTTCCTATGTCCGTGGTCTTTTCTTCGGGTTTGAACTCTATGAGTTCGCGGATGATCCTGAGAACGTGAGACCTTCCTTTCTTAGGAGGTATATAGAGCTCTATTTTAGAGGAAAACAACACTAGACCTACCTTGTCGTTGTTCTGTGTGGCAGAGAAGGCCAGTGTGGCGGCTATCTCCGCGATGATATCACGTTTGAACGCCTCGTGAGTGGCAAACTTCCCCGAGGCAGATACATCTACCACGAGCATCAAGGTCAGTTCTCTTTCCTCCTCAAAAACCTTGATGTGAGGTTCGTTTGACCGTGCAGTGACATTCCAGTCTATGGCGCGGACGTCATCACCGTACTGATATTTTCGCACCTCGCTAAAGGTCATTCCCCTACCTTTGAAAGCAGAATGATATTCTCCGCCAAAAACGTTCGTGCTCAAACGCTTGGTCTTGATCTCGATCTTCCTGACCTTTTTAAGCAGTGACTTGGTGTCCATGAATTATCAAAGGGTTTTTATGGTACTTCTACTTCATCTACGATCCGTTTGATAATATCTACCGAGGTGAAATTTTCAGCTTCTGCCTCATATGTAATACCTATCCTATGCCTAAGCACATCATGTACCACTGATCTCACATCTTCCGGTACCACATAACCACGAGCATTGATAAAAGCGTTACACTTCGCAGCGATAGCGAGATTGATGCTACCACGAGGTGAGGCACCAAAACTTATCAGCGGTTTGATGCCATTAATATCATAACGGTCAGGGAATCGGGTCGCGAATATAAGGTCGAGTATATACTTTTCGATCTTTTCATCCATATAAACCTCGCCGATCGAATCCTGGGCCTTGATGATCTGATCAGTGGAAACAACAGCGTTTACCGTCTCCTTGCTTTTGCCCAGGTTTGACCTGACCACAAGTTGCTCTTCACTTATATCCGGATAATCAATCACGGTCTTCAGCATGAACCTATCTACTTGTGCTTCAGGTAGTGGGTAAGTACCTTCTTGCTCAACTGGGTTTTGTGTAGCCATGACCAGAAAAGGTCTTTCTAATTGAAAGGTCTCATCACCTATGGTCACTTGTTTTTCCTGCATGGCCTCTAACAATGCGGATTGTACCTTGGCCGGTGCTCTGTTGATCTCATCTGCTAATACGAAATTAGCGAAGATGGGCCCTTTCTTGATGCTGAACTTGTTCTCGTTCATATTGTAGATCATGGTTCCCACGACGTCTGCTGGAAGAAGGTCCGGTGTGAACTGTATCCTGCTGAAAGAAGATTTGATGGCTTTTGATAAGGTGCTGATAGCTAAGGTCTTCGCTAAGCCAGGAACGCCTTCAAGCAAGATGTGCCCTTTCCCTAATAGACCGATTAGTAGTCTGTTGATCATATGCTCCTGACCGATGATGACCTTTTTCATCTCTTCGCGAAGCGGTTTTATAAAAGCGCTTTCCTGTTCTATCCTGGCATTAAGGCTTTCAATATCCACCGAGGTGTTCTGATTTTCCATACGAATATAAGCTTTAAAACAACGCGCAAATTGAAAAAAACTGAAACTAGAAGGTGTTAATGGATGGTTAAATAATGGATATTTATTAATAAATTGATTTTCTTGAACTTACTTTAATATGTTGTGTTAATGAATCGACATAACCTTCAACATTTTAAAAAATCCAAGGAATAAGTATCAACACGAATGTTTTAAAAACCATGACACTAATAATCTAAAAATGAGAATTATGTGCTTTCAACAAAAAGAATTGCTCTTATTTACAGTATAAATATTTGTTAAATTAAAAGTACACGACTAATAATCAATAGTAATACTTTTAGATTTGTAAATCTATATAATAGACTATGCAACAATTATTACCCAATATCAAACTAGCGATCAACCACAAGTTATTTATTAAAGACCCGGAAAGTTCCCAATTAGGACGTGAAATCATCAGGGAAAGTATTCATTTGATCAATAAGATGGGATTTGAAAAGTTCACTTTTAAAAAGTTAGGGTCTGAGATCAATTCCAATGAAAGTTCGATCTATCGTTACTTTGAAAACAAACATAAACTATTGCTATATTTATCCTCTTTATATTGGGGCATTTTGGAATATCGTTTAGTATTTGAAACGAACAACATTATCGATCCAGTGAAAAAACTTGAAAATGCCATAGATGTCATTGCTGATACGCCCAAAACGGTTAAAGCAAACCCCAGAATAGACCTGGTTGAGCTAAGGACGATCATCATAGCTGAGTTTACTAAGTCCTATCACAATAAATCAGTTGATATGGAAAACAAGGAAGGTTTCTTTAGTGAATATAAAAGATTGATCAATAGGATAGTGGACATGATACATGATATCAACCCGGATTATCCTTATTCCAGGACCTGGGCATCCAACCTGATAGATGGTGCGCTTCATCAGCACTTCCTGGTAGAGCACTTCCCTTCCATTACGGATTGCAACAGAAAGCAGCCACCCAACCTGTTTTATAAACATCAGGTCAACCAACTGATAAATAATAGTAACCATGGAGAACGAAAATAAAAAACTTACACCCTGGCAACGCTTAATAAGGCTAATGGCCATTGAACGGAAGTCCATTTACGGGATATTAGGTTATGCCATTTTTGCAGGATTAGTGACCTTAACTTTACCGCTTGGGATTCAGGCGATCATTAACTTTGTGCAATCAGGCTCATTCAGCGCTTCCTTGTACCTATTGATCGCGCTTGTCCTATTAGGGGTACTTTTTGCCGGGTTGCTACGATATATGCAAATGCGTGTGGCTGAGGACATCCAACAACGGATCTTCACGAGGTCATCCTTCGAGTTTATCTATCGCTTTCCCAAGATAGTCTATACGGCCTTCGAGAACAGATATCCGCCGGAACTGGCTAACCGTTTCTTTGATACCATGACCATACAGAAAGACCTTCCTAAATCTTTACTGGTCTTCGCTCAGGCGATCATCCAGATCATTTTTGGGATCATTCTATTGTCATTTTATCATCCGTTCTTCATACTGTTCGGTATGTTGTTGTTGATATTGATCTATGTGGTGTTCCAATTTTCAGCACCAATGGGACTAAAGACCAGTTTAAAAGAATCTAAACATAAATATGAAGTAGCGCATTGGATAGAAGAAGTGGCACGAAACTCACCAACATTCAAATTAAGCGACAGATATTCACTGGCATCGAACAAGAACGACTCTCTGGTGTCTATGTATCTGGGAGCCAGAGAAAATCACTTTAGTGTCTTAAGGTTACAATTCTTTAAGATGATAGGCTTCAAGTTGCTTGTAGTCGCTGCTTTACTTATCATTGGAGGTTTATTAGTCGTGAACCAGCAAATGAACATCGGCCAGTTCGTTGCCTCTGAAGTTATTGTCATCTTGATGGTCAATTCTGTAGAAAAACTTATCCTACAGTTGGAAAGCTTGTATGACGTATTAACGGCTCTAGAAAAAATAGGACAGGTCGTGGACCTGGAACTAGAAAAAGATCAGGGAGATGTACAGTTGACCGATTTTGACGATGTTCACTTACAGCTGAACGACCTGGGTCTTATCTACCCTAAGAGCAATAAGCATGCTTTGAAGAACGTTAATTTAGACATAAAGAACAAGCAACACATCTATATAGAAGGCGAAAGTGGCTCCGGAAAGACCAGTTTATTAAAAGTACTGGCTGGACTTATCATACCTACTAGTGGAAACCTTTTTGTCAATGAACACGATGTGAAGCACCTGAACCTGGCCACTTATAGATCATTAGTAGGACATTCGCTATTAGAAGAACTTCCTTTTGAGGGAACGATCAGGGAAAATATTAAAATGAACAACCCGCTTATCTCTGATCATGACATAGATGATGTGCTTGAAAATTTAAACCTTACCGATTTCGTACAGCATCAAACTAACGGTCTATCTACGATCATAGGCACAGAAGCAAGGCATTTACCGTATACCATCGCTAAAAAGATCATGTTGGCCAGGGCCATCGTAACAAAGCCCAAGTTCCTGGTCTTAAAGGATCCCTTAGTTGAATTTGATGAAAAAGAGGTAAAGAAGATATTGGATTTCCTCTTTGATGAACAACAACCCTGGACGATCATTGTTGTGAGCCGGAATAAGAAATGGCAGGAGTATTGCCAGCGAACAGTGACATTGCAGGATGGTCAAATCTCTAAAAATTAAGACAAATGCTGAACATCACTAATAATCATTTGGGGAAGATAAAGAGGTTGGAAACCTCAACTTCCTTTCAGTTCGTGAAGGATAAGAACCACTTCTTTAAGTTGGACCGGATACTTTATATTATAGCTCTTGTGTTCTTAATATTCATGTTCCTTCCCTGGACGCAATTCGTCACAGGAAGAGGACAAGTTACGACCTTAAGCCCAAGTAACAGACCACAGACCATCGAGTCTGCTATTGCAGGAAGGATAGAAGAATGGTATGTGAACGAAGGTGATTATGTTGAAAAAGGAGATACGATCGTTCACATTAAAGAGATCAAGGATAAGTATTTTGATCCTGACCTTATAAACAGGACGGAAAATCAGGTAGAGGCTAAAAAACAGACATTCAACTCTTACACCAGCAAGGTCCGTTCGTTAAACTTTCAGATAAACGCACTTAAAGAAACCCGCGACCTAAAATTAGAGCAAGCCCAGAACAAACTGAAGCAAGCTAAACTAAAAGTGCAGAGCGACAGCATTGACCTGCAAGCAGCCAAGACTCAACTTACCATCGCGGAAAGACAGTTCGATCGATTCGATAAACTTTACGATGAAGGACTAAAAGCACTAACGGAGCTGGAGAACAAGCGTGTGAAATTACAGGAAAGTCAAGCGAAGAAGATCGCTCAGGAGAATAAACTACTGAGCAGTAAGAACGAACTCATCAATGCAAAAATAGAGATCTCCAGTATCAAGGCGTCTTATCAGGATAAGATATCAAAAGCTGAAAGTGAAAGATTTACCGCACTTTCTTCAAAATTCGATACAGAAGCAGGCATTAACAAACTAGAGAACGAGTTGACCAACTATCAGGTGAGAAGAGGGCTCAATTATGTAACTGCACCACAGAACGGTTATATCAACCAGGCGATACAGAAAGGAATAGGTGAGACGTTCAAGGAAGGTGCTGAGATCATCAGCATTGTTCCCTCTCAAAATGACCTGGCCGTAGAAACCTTCGTGTCGCCCAGAGATCTTCCGCTGATCCATAAGGGAGAAGAGATAAGGATAATATTTGACGGGTGGCCGGTCATATTCTTTTCAGGTTGGCCTAACTTATCTTACGGCACCTACGGAGGTGAGGTTTTTGCCATAGAAAGGAACATAAGTAAGAACGGGAAATACCGCGTTCTTATCAAACCGGATAATAGTTTCAAGGAATGGCCAGAGGCTATTCGACCTGGAATGGGCTCAAGAACGTTTGCCTTGCTCAAGGATGTGCCCGTCTGGTATGAAATATGGCGCCAGATCAATGGTTTCCCACCGGATTATTATGTGCCGCAAGGGAAAAACAGCGGGAAAGATAACAAGAAAACCAAGTGATCAATGAGCAAATTGTCCATCTTATTCTTGTTGGTCCAGTTGTATGTTCCTTTTCACTCTTCAGGTCAGAATAACACCATCAACAACGATTCCCTCAGTCTTGCGGAGTTCATAGGTTTTGTAAAGGAATATCATCCTGTCGTCCGTCAGGCCGGTTTACAACTTAGCGAAGCACAGGCCGAGCTCATGAAAGCCCGAGGAGCTTTTGATCCTAAACTGACCGGAGATCTTAACAGGAAAGAATTTGATGATAAAAGATATTATGAGCTATTTAATGCAGGATTTAAGATACCTACCTGGTTCGGCGTCGAACTAAAAGCGGGTTTTGAAGATAATGAAGGAGAATTCCTCAACCCGCAGAACAATGTTCCCCGGGATGGCTTATATAAGGCGGGCGTTTCGGTTCCCATTGGTCAGGGCCTTTTTATCAATGACAGGATGGCCACCTTAAAACAGGCCAAGATCCTGAACGATATGAACGCGATCAGACGTCAGGTGCTGATCAACCAGCTGATCACTGATGCGATCAATGCTTTCATAGAATGGGAGATCGCTTATGATAAGATGAACTTATACCAGAATTTCCTGGAAAATGCAAAAACCCGGTTCCAGGGAATAAGAGCTAGTGCATTATCGGGCGATAGATCTTCTATTGATACCGTTGAAGCGAAGATCATCGTTCAGAACAGACAGCTTCAACTGGAAAAAGCCAAGCTTAAACAGGTAAGGAAAAGGTTAAAGTTGTCTAACTTCCTGTGGATCGATAACAACATCCCATTAGAGGTCAATGCACTTGTTGCTCCAGCCGATATCTCTAATTTTGAACTCCAACAGATCCTGGGGAACAACACCTTATTGGTCCAGGAGTTCGACATAGAAGACCATCCAGCATTGAGGTTGACAAACTATAAGATCGATCAGCTGGAGATCAACCGCAAGCTCAAGGCAGAACAGCTGAAACCGCAACTTGACCTGGAATATAACTTTATATCAGAAGACCCTGACCTTATTAATACGTATAATGATGATGAATATACCGCAGGTATCAAGTTCAGGATGCCCCTTTTCCTGCGGAAGGAAAGAGGCGACCTAAGGCTTGCAAAGATCAAACTTAGGGACGAAAAGATCAATTATGACGTAAAACAACTCCAGTTGGACAATAAGATACAGGAAGCGGTGGCCACGATCAACTCCCTGCAGGAACAGACCAGTATAATAGATGGTGCGACATCTAATTATCAAAGAATGCTCGAAGCAGAGAAAAGGAGGTTTGAGTTTGGTGAAAGCTCAGTCTTCCTGGTGAACACCAGGGAGCAGAAATTGATCAAGGCCAGGATCGATCAGATCAATATCAATGCTGAACTGCTCAAGAGCAAAGCAAAATTGTTCAATGTTTTAGCGAAGGAAGTTAATCTGGAACAAAATTAGAAGACCATGAAGCATTATAAAAGATGATCAGGTTCCAAATAAAATTATGAAAGATCAATAGGTGGCAGCCATAAAAAGTGTTGGGCGACCGTTACAGTTTTGAGAATATGTTATGAAAATCAACTCACCTTTATAATAGTCTACAGTTTTGAATGTTTATACAAATCGGTCATTTAGCTGCTTATGTTTTTGTATGGCAACTTGGACTTGCCCCCAATATCTTAATCAGATACGACTGGAAAAAAAATTATAAGTTTGAACTAGAAATCACTTATGTCGCGAACTGGAAGATCACTTGCAGATTTTATTCCTTCACCGTTTAGCCTGGCAGTCTTATTGACCGTACTGGTCATGACCCTTGCCTTGAGTATTGATACCGGTAATCAAACAGATATCATAATGGTTTTTGATCATTGGGTGAACGGAGTTTGGAATAGTTCTCTCCTGGTATTCGGATATCAAATGATGTTGATATTGGTATTAGGTCATGTCCTGGCACTAAGCCAACCTGTTCAAAGACTTCTGGACATCATAACCGGTTTTGTTAGATCTACTGCTCAAGCCGTAGTATTAGTAAGCCTTTCTTGTATGTTGGTTGCTTTCTTTAATTGGGGTTTGGGGTTGATATTTGGAGCAATATTGGCCAGAAAGATCGGGGAGAAGGCGCAGAGGGATGGTTTTGTGATAAATTATCCTTTGATAGGAGCATCGGGTTATGTAGGTTTATTAGTTTGGCACGGCGGTATCAGTGGCTCAGCACCTTTAAAAGTATCTGAACCAGGACATTTGAAAGCGCTCTTAGGTGAAAAGGCGATCAACCTTCCTGATGTTATCCCAGCTTCTATGACCATGTTCAGTATGGAAAACCTGCTCATCTTTAGTCTGTTCCTTGTATTTGTTCCGCTTTTACTTTTGTTCATCAGCAGAAGGGTATCAACCGGAAAAACAGCCCTGGACCTAAGGTTGAGTCTTCAACCTGCAACAAAAGGGTCGTCAAAACCAGAAGATAAGGCCTGGTTCTCAAAAAGCTTTGGTCTATTGATGCTCATAGCCTGGGCATTTGCTTACCGTTCGCAATGGGAAGCGTTTTCTATAACACCTAACATGCTAAATATGTTGATGTTAAGTCTGGGTCTCCTTTTCCATCAAAACTTGAACGCCTTTACTATAGCGGTGAGAACGGCGATCAAAGGAGCCTCAGGGATTCTTATACAGTTCCCACTTTATTTTGGAATCATGGGTATTTTAAGCAGTAGCGGACTGATCGAGACCTTTGCAATGCAAATAACATCATGGGCGGACCAGCATACGCTACCATTGTTCACGTTCATCAGTGCCGGAGTGGTCAATTTCTTTGTGCCAAGCGGCGGCGGGCAATGGGCCATTCAGGGTCCTATTAACATCATTTCTGCTCAACAGCTGGATGTTCCGCTGCATCACCAGATCATGGCCTTTGCATATGGCGATCAGGTTACGAACATGTTACAACCTTTCTGGGCATTACCTTTACTTGCCATAACTAAGCTGAAAGCCCAACAGATACTTCCTTACACTGTGTTGATCTTCCTACTGGGAAGTATTTTATTTATTCTGGGAATTTTGTTCATCTATTAGCGGAGATCATTCGTAATTTTGCAAAGTCATGTATCAACTTACTCAAGACTTAGTTTTTCCGCACCCTAAATTATCGGATGAACACGGATTGCTAGCCTTTGGCGGCGACCTGTCTTCTGAAAGATTGTTGCTAGCTTACAGGAACGGTATTTTTCCATGGTTCGACGAGCGTTCACCTATTTTATGGTGGTCACCTGACCCCAGAATGGTCCTTTTTCCTTCTGATCTCAGGATATCCAAGTCCATGAAGACCCATTTTAATCAGAAAAGGTTTAAGGTTACCTATAACAGGGCTTTCCCTAATGTCATCGATGCCTGTGCAGGAATTGAAAGAAAAGGTCAACAAGGCACCTGGATCACTGAAAGTATGCGAAAGGCCTATATTGAATTGTATGACAGAGGTGTCGCAAAATCTGTGGAAGTATGGTCAGGAAATGATCTGGTAGGTGGATTATATGGCTTACTACTAAAGGACCAGAAGATATTTTGCGGGGAAAGTATGTTTGCCAGGAAAACTGATGCTTCCAAGTACGGATTCATTGTTTTTGTAAAGAAACTTGCAGAGAGAGGCATAAAGCTCATTGACTGTCAGATACACACAAAACACTTAGAAAGTTTGGGTGCCAGAGAGATACCGAGAGAGCTTTTCCTAAAGTACTTAAATGAGGAAATCAGCGGGAATCGATAAAAGTTAAAGTCTAACAAATTTCAACTTACTTTTTAATTTGATCGAAATTTAATAGTACATTTGTATAACTTCTAAGGAAGTTTTTTCATAATAGATTGGTTAGTTAGATTAAAGTCCCGATATCCTCGGGACTTTTTTCATTTATTCTACCATGAGTAGAAAAGTCTTTTTCTTTCCTCTGTTGATCAAAACATATTTTCCATTGATGAGGTTATCCGCAGTGATTTCAAATTCAGTTCCTACCTTTTGCTTATTTACAGATACGGAGTTCTCTTTTAAAGCTCGTCTGGCTTCTCCTTTTGACGCCAGAAAATCAGATTTATCAGAAAGTAAATCAATGATAGGAACCGGTAATTCATCCGGCTGAACTTTCGCTTGTGGCACTCCATCAAATACAGATAAAAAGGTTTTTTCATCTAATGTCTTCAAGTCATCAAAAGTACTTTTACCGTAAAGCACTTGTGTGGCCTTTTGGGCTTTTTGTAGCTCATCACTTCCGTGCACCATAAGCGTTACCTCTTCCGCTAACCTTTGTTGTAGCTTTCTCAAATGTGGTGCTTCAGCATGTTCATTAACGACCGCATTGATCGTGGTCTGGTCCAGTAAGGTGAACAGCCTGATGAACCGGGCAGCATCTTCATCTGAGGTGTTGATCCAATACTGGTAAAAGGCAAATGGAGTGGTTTTATCAGCATCCAGCCAAATGTTCCCTTGTTCTGATTTTCCGAATTTGGCACCATCGGCCTTCGTGACCAGCGGTGCGGTCAATGCGTAACCTTTGGACTGGTCGATCCTTCTCAGAAGTTCAGTTCCGGTTGTGATATTTCCCCACTGATCGCTACCGCCCATTTGAAGCGTACAATCATATTCACGATGAAGATGAAGATAATCATAGGCCTGCACCAGCTGATAGGTAAACTCTGTAAAGCTCATGCCTTCATTTGCATCTTCTGACAGGCGGTTCCTCACAGAATCCTTGGCCATCATATAATTTACCGTGATATGCTTTCCAATATCACGAATAAAGCTGATGAAACTAATGTCTTTCATCCAGTCGTAATTATTGACCAGAATGGCATGATTGGGTTGAGCGGTATCAAAATCAAGGAATCTAGAAAGCTGCTCTTTAATAGCATCTTGATTTTTTCTCAAGGTCTTTTCATCCAGCAGTTGCCTTTCTTTGCTCTTACCGGAAGGATCACCGATCATTCCGGTAGCACCACCAACTAATGCGATAGGCCGGTGTCCTGCCAATTGAAAATGCTTGAGCATCATGATGCCCACTAAGTTCCCTATATGTAACGAATCTGAAGTAGGGTCGAAACCGATGTAAGCCGTGCGCATTCCTTCCTGACAATGCGATCGGGTCTCAGGTATCGCCTGATGCAACATTCCTCGCCATTCTAACTCTTCGATAAAATCTAAGTTCATTGGACCTTGTATATTTTCGGCAAATATATTATAATCACAACTAACGAATGACTATATTTAAACTATGATAGCAGTAACCGGATCAACAGGGCTCGTTGGGACACATTTGCTCGCCCATCTAGCAGCATCTACTGAACAAGTAAAGGCTTTTTACAGAACGCAGGGTAAGCGAGAAGAAGCGCTCAAGGTCATTCGTGATGTATATGGTGATAGAACAGAAGCATCCGTGGCGCAAATGCTATGGGTACAACAAGACATACTGGATGTCCAGGCGTTATCTACCCAACTCAAGGACGTTGATCAGCTCTATCATTGCGCTGGGAAGATCAGCAATAGACCAGCCGAGATAAAAATAACCAGAAAGGTCAATATAGAAGGTACGGCCAATGTAATGAACATAGCTTTGAAGTTAGGGATTCCCAAAGTTTGTCATGTAAGTTCTGTGGCCGCTTTAGGCCATGCACAAAATGAAAAGTTAAACGAAGGTAGTGTAAGAGATAACAATAAATCCGTTAGCAACTATAGCATTGCTAAATATGGCGCTGAAATGGAAGCCTGGCGCGCGGCTCAAGAGGGATTGAACGTTGTTATTGTAAATCCCGGGATCATCATAGGCGAAGGTTTTTATGATACGGGTAGCGGTAAATTGCTGGGAATGGTCCGGTCAGGAACTAACTTTTATGTTGATAAAGTAGGAGGCTTTGTCGATGTTAAGGATGTTGCGCGCTCAATGATGGAGCTTATGGAGCAGGAGACCTTTAACAGCCGATATATCCTCGTAGCGGAGAACCTTTCTTTTAAGAAAGTAATGCATCAACTTGCTGGTCATTTAGGTCAACGACCACCTAAAATAAAGCTTAGGAAGTCCCTTTTATATGTGTTCTGGTTTCTGGAATTGATACTGGCCCTGTTCAAGATAAAAAAGCGCCTTCTGACCAGGCAGATGATAAACGAATTGCACAGCAAGACCTATTATGATAACACGAAGATAAGGGAATCGTTGCATTTTAAATTCACTCCTATACAGGAAACCCTTAAGCGAGTAGCTAAACATTTAGCGTTTCAAGCTTGATATTTTCTGCAACGACGGCATTGATATCTTTCAAAAGCGCTTCATCATCCCTGGAAAATGCATCTTTTTGATGCGAATCGATATCTATTTGTCCAATGTTCTTCCCATTGATGAATATCGGTACGACCAGTTCTGACTTAGTAAATAAGCTACAGGCAATGTAATTCTCTTGCGCATTGACATCATCCACGCGAAAGTTCTCATCGGATTCCGCTACCTGACCGCAGATTCCTTTGCCGAACGGGATTTCTGTATGTTCCGTAGGTTCGCCGGCAAAAGCCTTTAGTATCAGTTTAGCTTCTGTGCGATGATGAAAATAAAAACCTACCCAATCATAATGGTCCAGGTTTTCTTTAAGTTCATTACATATGTACTCTAAGGCTTGCCTTTGATCGGTGTTCTTTTCAAATGCTTTTCTGGCAAGGTCTGCGGTCATCTTTTGGGGCATTTTTCTCGAGTTTTGGACAAAAATAAACATCACGGCTTCTCGATCACTTAATTATTTTGTAAATAAAGTAGGTATATTTGCAATAAAGTTCTCAGCATTGAAAACCTTTATCAGGAAAAATAGGGCAGTGATCAGGTTCTTGCTAATATTCTTTGGTTCTTATGCGGTGTTGACGCTCTTTTATCAGCTATATCTCACATATCTTACCTCTCCAGAATACTATCCGGACCATTTTACTAATGTCGTGGCGCATCAGAGCGAAAGGCTCATCGCTGCCTTTGGTTATGAAACCTATATCGCGCAAACGCCTTATGATGAATCCATGTCCATCGCTATTGGTCAGGATTATATCGTCCGGGTGATAGAAGGTTGTAACTCTATTAGCGTTTTGATCATGTTCCTGTCGTTCATATTGGCCTTTCATGCCAGCTGGAAGGCTACTTTGCTCTATATCATTGCGGGATCGGCCGTTATCTATGTCTTGAACGTAGTTCGTGTTGCGCTCATCACCATTGGTATTCATGAGATCCCGGAACATAAAGACCTGCTACACGATGTCTTTTTTCCTTTGTTCATCTATGGTGTCGTCTTCTTGCTTTGGGTGATTTGGGTGCGTTATTATCAAAAAAGGAAAAAGCTTGAGACATCTGATTAAAATACTGGCAGTGGTCCTCACCGTGCTCGGTTTTGTACTGATACGCCTTTATCAGGAGGAACTTTTCTATGATCCGTTCATCAGATTCTACAGCCTCTATTATCATGACATGCAACCGCCGGAAGTAGATCTTGTAAAACTGATAGGTAATACATCTGCACGGTATTGGCTGAACTCACTGCTCTCCATTGCGCTGATCTATGTCCTGTTCAGAAAGAAAAGCACCTTACGTTTTACTTTTTTCTTTTATGGTGTTGCGTTCTTGCTTTTGATGATCGGCTTTTATCTCGTCTATGAGCAATTGTCCCCAGAACTTTATATGATCTTTTTCTATATTCGGCGCTTTCTTATCCAGCCGATATTCATCCTTTTACTGATACCGGCCTTTTATTACCAACGCATCGAGCACCAAAAAAAAGATTAGGACCGGAAGTTTTTCTTAATACCATAAAAAGCACCGAAGATGAGCATGATGACCAGGTACATATTAATAGGTACATCGTTCACGCTTCCCGGACCGCCACCGCCATCCGGTGGTGATGGTGGTCCGCCTTGTGCCAATGAAGACAGGGAGATGAACAGTAAAACGATGATCAAGCAATATTGATCGTGGGAAAAAAACCTTTTCATGATCCTATTCTGAAATGATTAGTGTAGATTGGTACTGAGCTTTATCTTGAGATACACTTAACTGATAAACACCGGTCTGTAGCGATCGGTCGATATCTATGGTCATTATATCTTCCGCCGATACGGTTGTATCAAAGACCAATTTTCCGTTCACATCAAACAATCGTATCGTCGCATCGTCTTGACCGGCTAAACCGGATATGCTAAAGCGATTATTCGTGACCGGATTAGGATAAACGGCAAGATCCTTTTTTTCTGGATCATCAACAGCCAAGGTTTCATTAGTAAACCGAATACTAAAGCGGAACGGGTCCGAGCTTCCGGGAATGTTGCTATCTATATCAAAAGCGATGCTTGTTTCATCATTAGGGTTCAATGGCGTTTCCGTGTCTTGATAAGCATCAACCAGCACCGCCTCGCGATCGATATTGCTGATATCAATATTCCAATCATAAGCATCAGACTGATAATTTCCGGTATAGATCTGGATCGTATCATTTTCCACTGGCGTAGCGCGTTTTTCTATAGATAAATAAGTATTAGCATTAAACAAAGCTACCCATTCATCAAAATTCCAGACTTCATCTGCATCCGCATTATTGACGGCATTCGAATGATCTGGATCAAATCTTGCGGTAACACCATCTACGACAACGTCTTTCGGTTGACGCTTGAGGTTGATG
>CAJXLO010000018.1 GCA_913056525.1 uncultured Psychroflexus sp. | reverse complement strand
TTATGAGTTCCTCTTACTCCTTTAAGTAGTATTTTATGGGTTTGCTTGATCAATCTGGATGAAAAAGGTAAGCGATGCAATTGTTCAACAGCATGATTCATAGCTTCTATATAATTAGTAACCTCTTCCCAATCATCTCTTTTGCTAATTTGTATTTCATCTTTATTTAAGAAAACATCTTGAATATTGGTTTGTGTGCCTTCTATTTTACTACTGGTCGTTGCTTCTTTTGCAATATGTAGTTTAATATATTGATCGATATCAACATGATTAGAATACATATCTAATCTACCGATAATTCGATCTGCTTTACTTAATAAATGTAACATTTGATTATCCGTAAAAGACCAATCTTTATTGATAAATTCAGGCTGGAAACTTTGATAACGGGTTTGTTTAATATACTGTCCAGATTTAAAATTCACCATGCTATTAATTTATTTCTTAGGCAAAAGTAAGAATAAAAAAGCCACTATTTTAATTATAGGTCTATTTTTAAAATAGTGATAGTTGCTATTTTAATTTTGGGGTGTTTTTTAAAATAGTAATCCTATTATTTTGAATTTAAAAAGTTTTTTTAATTAGAACTTTACTTAATTTTTATTGTCTAAAGTTTTTTTACCAACATTGTAAGCATAAGTTGCGCTAGGAACAAATTGAATATCAATTCCTTCTATATTCTGGATCGTTTTTTCGCTTATAGTAGTTACTAAAGCAGATTTCAAATTGTTTTGCTGGCAAAAACTCATCAGGCTTTTAAGGGATTTTGGTTTTTTTACAAATCGATTACTCCATTTAATTTCTAAGGCCCAATTTGGCTTGAGTCTTGCCTGATCTATACCTACCATATCAACTTCACCATTATTCCATCTGGCATAATATGGCCTAAAGGTGTCTCTATGCATCCATTGAGAAAAGATGGCAGTTTCTACCATATTGCCCATTTTATCATCATCTGTGATTTGAACCGGGGCAAAAAGTGCAGCATACAAAGATGGATTAGATAAATAAAGTTTGAACTTTGATTCACGCTTGAAAACTTTACCTGATTGATCTACCTTATTAATTTTTTTTATCAAGAAAGCAGAAGCTAAATACTCAATGTAAGTTTTTATTAAATGCTTTTTAACACCAGAATTTTTACTTAATTGTTCATAATCAAATTCATTTGCAGTGTTAAAACATATGCTTGTAAATAAACTATTCAATTCTTGCACATCTTTGATACCGTAAAGACTCGGCAAATCTCTTAGCATTACTTTATCTACTATATCCTGTTTGATAAATCGCCCTGGATTTTGTTGCATCGTTTCAGAAAAGATAATTTCTGGATAACCCCCAAAATTTATGTATTTCACAAAATGTTCGTTCAATAGTTGTTGATCAATTGATTCAAAAAAAGGAAGCTTTTTATCATGCCATTCGATTTGGCTTTCTTTTAGTAAATGACCTAATTTGTTAATATGTATATATTCATAGAAGGTAAGTGGCGGTAACAAAAAATCAGTAAACCTTCCAGCTCCACTTTCATTGCTTTTAAATTTTAATGCGGCAGCTGCACTACCGGAAACAATAAATTTTGTGTGTTTATAAGTATCAACAAGTGTTTTGAGATGCACTTCCCAATCTTTAAGATATTGAATCTCATCAAAAAAAACATAAAAATTTTTGTATTCATGATGACCCAAAGCCTCAACTGCATATTGAAAAAGCTCTTCTAAAGAAATATTGTTATAAACCGGATTTTCAACAGTGATAAAAATTATTTTTTGTGGATTTACTCCTTTATCAATTAATTCCTGTACAGAATGGTGCAACATCACTGTTTTACCAACTCTTCTGGGACCCATTAAGACAAGAGCACGATTTACATCAGTTTCAAAAACATAATTTTTAAACACATTGAAATACAACCTTCTTTGCATACACTTGTAATCTTCTTCTACATGACCATGACTCCACCAATAGTTTTCAAATTTTATCCTTTGTAATACTTGAGATTTAGAAATATTGTAAATCATTTATTTCTTATTTAGTAGAATAAACAAATATAAATAAAATTATTTTTCTTATTTATTATTATTTATAGAAATAATAAATTTTACTCTGTATTTACAGCTAATTTTATGGAATTGTAATATGAAAACTTTGAATAAAGATTTTGCTGATTAAGATCATTTAAAAACATTAATGCTCCATTAAAATCTATAAAATTACATTTATAATAATTATAATAAGAGATGGAAGACCTGTAAAGCCGAAGGCATTATATTTGTTATTTTCATGTTATTGAATTCATTTAATTTAATAATATTTATTTATAAAATGCAGGTTAAGCTTAGTCTCAAATATCGCCACAGACTTCACAGGACTAATATCTTATTCTGAAACAACTAATAATAAATCAAAATATTGATTTTATTATACCAGTACTGCAAGGAAATGGCTTATCTTTTTTTTCTTATTTGATTTAAGATGCATAAGAAATTGTTTAAAGTTCATAAAAAATCAATAGTTTTACCTTTTTATTAATGGATAAGCAAGAAGAATACTTCGATAAGAAAAATTGGCTGCAGCGTTTGCAAGAAGGCAGCTGGGAACCGGAAATATTGATCTCCGGGATTGTACTTTACGGGTTATTCAGCATGTTTCCGGTAGTTGATGACCTGGGGCATTATCTCAAAAATTATAGTCTTTCAATATTTTCTAGAGGTACGACGGGTGAAAGTATAGTCGCTTTACTAAAGACCTCTTTAGGCTGGCTGATCGCGGGTTTTGTAAGCCATTTACTCTTCAGGAGCGTTTGGGCGGCCTACATTGGCTTAACCTATATCTATGATGACCAAACGAATGTAGATAAGTTCAAATATGCCCCTCGTTTCAAAAAAGGCATCGTGAAGCAGCTGAACTATCGTAAACAGATCATTAAGTTAGAAAAAATATCCAGTTCGCTTTTTGCTTTGAGCTTTTTGATCTTCATGAACATTTTGGGTATCACATTTCTTGTTTTGGTCATAGGAATAGGCGTTTATATATGGATTAGATTTTATCCGGAACGCACAGATTTCTCCATTTTCACCATCATTCTGAATACAGTCTTGATTACCTATCTGATCGACTATCTCTCACTTGGTCTATTGAAAAGAATTCCTTATTTCAATAAGCTATATTATCCTTTTTATAAGCTTATCAGCTGGTTATTACTTTCGCCACTTTACAGAAATATTTATTACGGTTTTATAGCGCATCATAAAAGATGGAAGGTCATCAGTTTTTTAGTGTTGTTTGTCATGATTTCTTTTGTTGCAGAAGAGTCTATTAAAGGGAAGTTGAGGTCAGATTTAATATTTAGACCTCATGGAGGGAAAAAATTTGTTATGCAACCACTACATTATGCTAATCAGGCTAATGGTGATTATTCAGACTATATCTGGATTCCGCAAAGAACGATAAATAGTAATATTTTAAAAGCTTTTGTAGTGCATAGATCCACTTTTGAAGAGAATGACATTAAGAAGGTCTGTAAATTTGATCGTATAAAAAAGAAGTATCCCCAAAAAGTTGATTCCTTAAAACTGGATTGTCTCAAACAATTCTATCATTTAGAACTAGATAAGGATAAAGTTAATGCTCCAGTGTATTATACAAAAAATCGGCATTCAGATCAGGACGGTTTATTACATTATATAGATATAAGCCATCTGGAAAAGGGGAAACACGAGCTTAGGTTATATTACAACTTCTATAATGAAGAAAAAGATACCACCTTTAAACGGTTTCGCTCACGCGTTGGGTTTTATAAAACAATTGATAAAACAGAAGACAAGACTCTACAAACCGAATTTAATGATCAATAATATGGCGATAAAGGTTAAAAAACCGATAAGCACTATATAACTTCTCTTATAATATTTTTTATGGAGCACTTTATCCTTTGTATAAGCATAGAACATCGTCGCTGTAAAAGCTAGAACAAAAAAAACTGCGAATATCCACTGACCGGTAGAAAACATAATATTTAAAATTAAAACAAAAATATACTTTAATATGCTATCAAAACCCTTAGAAGCCGTTAAAAGATTCCATAGAGCTTTTGGCCTGGGCGTTTCAGATCAACCCAAGGCTAGTTTAGGTAAAGATAAGAACAAGCTAAGATATGAGCTGATGAAAGAGGAAAACGAGGAATATCTGCAGGCGGCGAACAATGATGATAAGATAGAGGTCGCCGATGCCCTTGGCGATATGCTTTATATTCTATGTGGTACCATGCTGGAACACGGTATGCAAGGTAAGATAGAAGAGGTCTTTGATGAGATACAAAGCAGCAACATGAGCAAATTAGGCGCAGATGGAAAACCCGTGTATCGGGAAGACGGTAAAGTGCTCAAGGGCGAGAACTACTTTAGACCTGACATCAAAAAGTTCTTTGACGATCTAGAATAATCCGTTCAATTTCGCATCTATCTTGTTAATGATCTCGCCCAGGTCTTCCTTACTGTCTACGAACTCATAATCATCCACATCTATTATCAAAAGGTTTCCCGCTACATAAGACTGTATCCAGGCCTCATAACGTTCGTTCAATCTGGTCAAATAATCAATGGATATAGAATTCTCGTATTCGCGCCCGCGTTTTTGTATCTGACTGACCAGGTTAGGAATACTGCTTCTTAGATATATCAGCAGGTCTGGTGGTTGCGTAACATTTTCCATCAGTTCAAATAGGGATTGATAGTTCTTGAAATCCCTGTGCGTCATCAATCCCATGGCATGTAGGTTTGGAGCAAAAATATAGGCATCCTCATATATCGTGCGATCCTGGACGACGTCCTTCCCACTTTCTCTTATGTCCATCAGCTGGCGAAACCTACTGTTCAGAAAGAATATTTGAAGATTGAAAGACCAGCGGGCCATTTCATTATAAAAATCTTCTAAATAAGGGTTTTCCAGTACGTCTTCATATTGGGCTTCCCATTTAAATTGTTTCGCTAAAAGTGAAGTGAGCGTTGTCTTTCCAGCTCCAATGTTCCCGGCGATGGCCACGTGCATAATTAAGGTTTTGGGGTTATTTTATAAACGATGACTTCTTTTTGGTCGTGAATATATAGTTTTTGTTGAGCCAAATAAAAAGAATGGACTTCTTCTTTTATTTTTTTGATCTTATAGCGTTCGTTTCCTTCTCTTATAAGAAAGTGGTTCCCATCTGCTGACCGACCCAGAATGCTGCCTTTTCTGATGCTTGTCCTTTCAAATGAAAAGTCAAGGCTATTAACCTCATTCGCGTACCAGTCATGTATCCTTATGGCATCCGGAAGCACCAGCCATGCTTTCCTAAAATCACTTTGCAATTGAAGGACGCTATCATTGACCGGTAAAGAACGACTGGTAGTTTCCAGGTTCGCATAGTCAAATACCTCAAGACGCTGTGCATCCACATTGAACAACCATAAATGTCTGTTGCCAGCTAATTTCGCCTGGGAGATCGTCCGTAAGGGCTTGATCTCATTAAATGATATCCTGTTTAGTTCGTTCAGTCTATTATCTAAAAAGATGACCGTATTACTATCTTTATAGAACAGCAGTATCCTCAAAGGATCGATCAAATCAACCGATGTCAGGTCTCCTAGATTGAAGTCCTTGAACTGATAGGTCAGGGACTCATCGCCTTTCTGACGTTTAAAGAAGGTGTTAGCCCTGGAATAATAAAGGTTCTCATAAGCGTCAACACCCCAAAAGCGGTCAGCTTTCAATCCATATCTCTCCATTTCATCAGCTTTTATGACCTGAGCCTGAAAGGAGGTTGTCATCAGAATTATAAAAAGATATTTCATTATTGACAAATATCGTACTTTGATGAAAATAAAGCTGGATTTTATTTCCATATTTTGTACGAGATCCCTTAAGCGATATAAATGGAATAACTTACTTTTGCAATCTCTAAGGAAGCTTTTATGATCACCAGACGACATATTCGTTCTAAAGTAATGCAGAGCATCTATGCATTCTCAAAACAAGATAAGCCGGTTTATGATCATGAGGAAAAACAGCTTAAGGAAAGTCAGGAAGAATTTTACGACCTTTATTGTCTTATGTTAGACCTTTTGACTTCCTTAAAAGAACATGCAGAAGAATATTATGAAATATCAAGGTCAAAGCACTTTGCCACCCCAGAAGACAAGAACCCAAAGCTCAAGTTCATCCACAACGATATTCTTCTTAGACTTTCTGAAAATGAAGGACTACAAAAGTATATTCAAAAAAGGAAAATAAACTATTGGCAGGTTGATACCTTTTATGTTGGTCATTTATGGGAGAAAATAAGAGTTTCTACGATCTATAACGAATATCTAAGACAAGAAGAAGCGAGCTTTCAGTCAGATAAGGACTTTATAATAAAAATCTTTAAGGCCATCATTGCTCCCGATGAGAAATTACAGGATTACCTGGAAGATAAGAACCTGACCTGGATGGACGATTATCCCTGGGTGAACACAGCCATCATTAAAAGGTTAGAATCCATCAAAAAAAAAGAAATAGGTTTCAAAATACCCTCACTTTTTAAGAATACCGATGATGAAGTTTTTGGCAGAAAGTTATTGATGAACACACTGGAGAACATTGAAGCGTTCACTGATGACCTTAAAGGAAATACGCCCAACTGGGACCTTGAACGTATAACCGATATCGATGCCATACTGATAAAAATGGCATTATGTGAGTTCAGTCACTTCCCGAGCATTCCGATGAAGGTAAGTATCAATGAGTATGTAGAGGTCGCCAAAGAATACAGTACGCCTAAGAGCGGATATTTTATCAATGGTGTATTGGACAAGCTCTCCAAAATATACAAGAAAGAGGGAAAGATGTATAAAGAAGGTAGAGGGTTACAATAAACAGTTCTATTAATTAACATCAAAACAGGATCCGATTAGCACTATGAAACGTAAAATATTTTAGTGATGGATATTTTATTCTTCTACAAGTGGAACTTATTCCACCATCATCAAATGCTTGAAAAAGATATAGGAATTGAGACTCTATGATATACAATTTCTCAACACCAGGGAACTTCTTTTCGTTTTACTAGTCGCGCATGGCCAATTCTTTATCATGGTTCACTTTTAGTGTTGATAATCCTATTTATTTTAGTTAGTTTTGTCGGTCAAAATTCAAATAAAAAAAGTATGAAACGTTTTACATTATTACTGGTAGCTTTACTTACCATCTCATTTACAAGTTGTAAAAAGGACGCATCTAAGAAAGTGGATGAGGAGAAAGCTCAAAAAGCAGAAGAAAAAGCCCAAGAAGCGAGCAAATTCCCAAAAATGAGCTTTGAGGAAGAAGTTTATGATTTTGGTACGATCACTGCGGGAGAGACCGTTGAACATGAGTTCACATTTGAGAACACCGGTGATGCTCCACTTGTTATTTCTAACGCTAAGGCGAGTTGCGGCTGTACCGTTCCTAACTGGACAAAAGAACCAGTTCAACCTGGCGAGACAGGGAACATGCTGGTAAAGTTCAACTCAAGAGGCAAAAAGAACCAGCAGAACAAAATGGTGAGAATAACGGCGAACACGGAGAAAGGTACTGAGACCATCCGTATAAAAGCTTTTGTTGAGCCGAAGAAAAAATAAACCGAGTTCCAATTTATAGTTGGTTCAAAATAATAATTAATGGAAAGTATTCAACAATTTCTTCCTTTCATACTGATTTTCGTGGTATTGTACTTTTTTATGATCAGACCACAAATGAAAAAACAGAAAAAGGAAAAGCAGTTTGCCAGTGACCTAAAACGCGGTGACAAGGTCGTAACAAAAAGCGGTCTGCACGGAAAGGTATCAGATTTTAGCGAAAAACTTAACGCTGTCATCCTGGAAACGGGTGCCGGTAAGATGACCTTTGACAGGTCTTCCCTCTCAATGGAGCTTACCGAAAACCTTAATAAACAGAATGAGGAAAAAACGGAAACAAAAAGTAATAAGGAAGAAAAAAAGTCTTAAGACCAGACGTTCTTAATGTAAAAAAACCATCTTGATAATTTTCAAGATGGTTTTTTTTAAAACATAGCGTGCTTTTAATGCATGCTCCAGATTATTTTATTGAAAGGCACTAATCCGCATTATCGTGCAAATAGGAATTGTTCTTTCTCAGATGTATCCCGTTCTGTTCATCATCTTGAAGCGTTGTCCTTGACATTTTCCCTTCTTTATCAGAACGTCTTTTATCATCCAGTTCTACTCCAGCTCTTTTGTAAGCTGGCTGCTTTTCCAGCTCCTCAAGGTTCTGCTTATTATTAAAACGATGGTTGTGCCTTTTCATCTTGGCCTTGCGTTGGTCAGCTTGTTTTCTTAGTTCTTCGATGGATGAGTTCATCGGGTCTATCGTTCCTTCTGATGTGCGCTTTTGCTGATCCTGATGAGTCTTATCAACAGTCTTTTTTACAAATCCTTCATCCTCTCGCTCCTTTTTCCTGGCACTTGGCTCTGGTCTCGTAGGCTTTTCAGGTTCATCTCCGTGCTCAAGATAATTTCCCAGATCATATCGTTTCACCGGCTGTTCTTCATTTGATCTGTCAGTTGATCTTTTGTTCTGATATCCGGATAAATCCTGAGCAGGATGTTTATCACGCTTATCATCCTTAAGTTCATTTTGACCTGTAAAGGGCATGTCAAATTCTATACCTTGTTCCTTATCGTTCTTTTCCTCCTGATTCTCTTGCTGTTCTGATATGGTAAAATCATTTTCACTTACATTCTCAAGGTCAACGGTTATGTCCTTAATGGATGCGGTTGTATCAATAAGTTCTTCTTCAGATGAGTCCTTTGTTTCAGATCGTTCATCAAGCTCATCAAATAACGGATATCTCTTTGTATTATCACGATCTTTGGTTTGTCCAGCAGAAGAAAAATTGATGTTAGAATCTTTATAAGAACCTGAGGTAAGGTCTTGCTCTGCCTTTTGATCATCCTCTAACGTATGAATTATCTTTTTTTGCTCTGTGTTCACGAGTTCATCTTGCTGCTCTTGCTGAAAACCCGTGGCAATGACGGTCACAGATATGGATTCTCCTAAAGTATCATCATCACCAACGCCCATGATAATATTAGCATTATTGCCGGCTTGTTCTTGAATATAGTCATTAACCTCACCTATTTCATCCAGTGTCACCTCTTCATCACCTGAAACGATCAATAACAGAACATTATTAGCACCGTATATCTTATTATCATTAAGCAATGGGGAATCCAGTGCTTCTTTGATCGCCTTATCTGCCCTTTCTTCTCCTGCCGCTTCAGCCGAACCCATTATCGCCGTGCCAGAGTTGCTCAGAACGGTCTTAGCATCGTGAAGATCAACGTTTTGTTTGAAATGATGCGTGATGACCTCAGCTATACCTCGTGCAGCTGTAGATAAAACTTCATCAGCTTTAGAAAAACCAGAGCGGTAGCCTAGGTTCCCATAAACCTGACGCAATTTATTATTGTTGATCACAATGATGGAATCAACGTGCTCACGAAGCTTTTCCAAGCCTTTGTTAGCTTGTTGTATGCGCATTTTACCTTCAAACTGGAATGGTACGGTAACTATTCCAACGGTAAGAATGTCCATTTCCTTGGCTTGTTTTGCGATGATAGGTGCCGCGCCCGTTCCGGTTCCGCCTCCCATTCCGGCTGTGATGAAAAGCATCTTCGTGTTCGAGGTTAGAAGGTTCTTGATATCATCAAAACTTTCCAGGGCGGCATTTTCTCCGATCTCTGGATTAGCACCTGCTCCAAGTCCTTCCGTAAGGTTCACGCCCAGCTGGATCTTCGTTGGGACCGGACTGTTCTCTAATGCCTGTGCATCAGTGTTACAAATAGCAAAATCTACTCCCGTGATTCCTTGCTCGTACATATGGTCGATAGCGTTAGAACCGCCGCCGCCTACTCCAAGTACTTTAATGACATTGGACCTGTTCTTAGGCAGGTCAAAGGTCAGACTATTCATATCGTTTTCGTTGCTCATGATGTATTATTTTATTCTGCGTTTTTTAAAAAATCCTTGAATCTCTCTACAAAGCTCTCAAAGAAGTTCTTCCTTGGGCTTGTTGATGAACTACTATGTATCGTGGAACGATCTTCCTGAGGTTCTGCTTTGGTATATTCACTTTGCTGACCCTGATCATCACTCTCTTTTTCTTCATTTGCATTAGCTGTACTTGTGGGGTCTTCATTTTCGGCAGCTTCTTGATGATCGTCATCTGTTACTGGTCCATCCTTGTATCTAAGTTGTTCTTGCATCTCAATGCTGTTCATCACAAGACCTACTGCAGTTGAATATATCGGTAGGGCCGAGTCCTTATCCGTATCACCGGCGAGATGCTCATTGGGATAACCGATTCTGGTGTCCATACCGGTTATGTATTCTACTAATTGTTTGATATGTTTTAGCTGCGCACCACCACCGGTGATCACAATGCCTGCGATCAATTTCTTGCGTTGATCCTCGTGGCCGTATTTCTTGAGCTCCATGAAGACTTGCTCGATGATCTCTACCGCACGATAGTGAATGATCTTAGAAAGGTTTTTAAGCGATATTTCCTTGGGTTCCCTGCCGCGCAGTCCTGGTATCGAAACGATCTCATTTTCCTTGTTCTCTCCTGGCCAGGCAGAACCGAACTTTACCTTGAGTAATTCTGCTTGCTTTTCTATGATAGAGCAACCATCTTTAATATCTTCCGTAATCACATTACCCCCAAAAGGTATCACCGCTGTATGGCGTATGATGCCGTTCTTGAAAACTGCCAGGTCCGTCGTTCCACCACCTATGTCGATCAAAGCAACGCCGGCCTCTTTTTCTTCCTGGTTCAGGACGGATTTGGCGGAGGCTAAGGGTTCAAGGTTTACTCCTTCTAGCTCTAAGCCTGAATTAGTGACGCATCTTCCTATGTTCCTTATGGAGGATATCTGACCTACCACTACATGGAAATTTGCTTCTAATCTACCACCATACATTCCCACAGGTTCTATGATCTCAGATTGATTATCTACTTTATATTCTTGCGGTAATACGTGTATGATCTCTTCACCAGGAAGCATTACTAATTTATGTACCTGGTCACAAAGGTTCTCTATATCCGCCTCGCTGATAACTTCATCTGCATTGCTCCTGGTAATATAATCGCTGTGCTGAAGACTCCTGATATGTTGACCTGCTATGCCCACCGTAACTTCCTTCACTTCTATTCCCGCATCGTCCTCGGCTTCTTTTACGGCTTGTTGTATGGATTGAATGGTCTGAGTGATATTGTTGACCACGCCTCGATGAACACCCAGACTTTTGGTCTTGCCTATACCTAGGATCTCTATCTTTCCATATTCGTTCTTCTTCCCGATCATGGCTACGATCTTTGTCGTCCCTATGTCTAAGCCTATCGCTGTATATTCCTGGTCCATACTCATTAGTTTTTTGATGCGATGACCTGTTTACCAAATCTTAGGTCAACGGATCGATATCGCTTAAGTTGTTCTTTTTCTTTTAAATACTGATAGATCGCTTTTAGATTCGCTAACTTACGTGTTAGGTCCTTTGGCTTTCCTAAATGAACTACAAAATTATCAAGTCTTGTCTCCAGGACAATGCTTGAATCATTTTTTAATGAAACCTGTGTGATCAATTTCCTATGGAGCTCATCATCGTGAATGGCATTGAAGACAGAACGATATCTCACCAGGTCTTTAGCTGGAAAACCATAGGCCAATGGAACCCTTGCCGAGAAGTGGTCAGATGTTGGCATGATCTTGCCATGTTGATCAATATACATAAAAGCCGTATCTGTGATCAGTCTGGCAACGGGTTTGCGCTGATAGACCTTTGCTGATAGTATACCATCTACTGTCATGAATACACTGGCATCTTCCACCATTTGATGTTCTTTTAGATCTTGTTCTAATTTCATCAAATCTAAAGTATCGATCGATAGGTTCGACAACGCATCAGGATTTTGTATTAACAAATTATTAACCGCTTCATGATTAATAAATGGCTTATCTACCGGATAAATAGATACCTTAAGGTCTTTTAGTTTCTTATGTTCATACGTGGAATTAGAAAATCCATATAAGAAAATACTTATAAATATAATGATCATTATCCTTATGTAGGCAAATCCTTTTCTCATGACCCAGTTCCTTTTAAAGTTCCTACTAATTGACCAATATCTCCTGCTCCCAGAATAGCTTTGATGGGTTCAGGTGCATGGTTAACACGGTCGATGAACTGCTCTTTTTGTATCAAATATTTTTTTTGATGCTTAACTTTATCAAGTAAATTTTGGGAGGAGATCCCAGCTACAGGTTCTTCGCGGGCCGGATAGATCGGTAGAAGGTAAACCGCATCAAAAAGAGATAGCACCTCAGCAAATTCATCTTCAAATTGTTGGGTCCTGCTATAGAGGTGCGGCTGAAAGAAAACGGCTTGTTCATCATCTGGGAACATTTCCCTTAAGCTATTGTGAACTGCCTTTATCGCTTCCGGGTGATGGGCGTAATCGTCTATGATCAACTCTTCCTTAGTATGGACCAGGACATTGAAACGCCTTTTAATACCCATGAAATCTTTAAGTGAGCTAATAAAACCCTTCATCAGGTCAGACCTGTAACAATAGGCCAATGCAATTGCAAAGGCAGTGTTCTGTATATTATGTTTCCCTGGCAATGGAGATAGAATATGCTCATAAATATCGTTGTTCAAGCTCAGATCAAAATAGAAACGACCATTTAAAACCCGTACGTTCTTGATGACAACCGGTGTGTTTTCATTTTCAAACCCAAGTTTTATACCCGGCAGATCAGTATCGGATGAAATAAAAGTGCTCCCTTTTACTTTTTGATGGAATTGTCTGAATGCTTGTTGCATATCATTTTTTGTCGCATAAGTATCAATATGATCGGCATCGGTGGAAATGATACATGCATGCAAAGGTGATAGCTGAAGGAAAGAACGGTCGAACTCATCGGCTTCTACGATCAGCATGTCGTTTCCCTGATGGATAAAGTTCGTATCCTCATGTTCTAAGACACCTCCTATGATAGCCGTTACAGGTAGCTTATTGGCTTTTAGAATGTGAGTTAAGATCGCCGATGTTGTGGTTTTCCCGTGGGTTCCCGCAACAGCTAAAGTAGGTACCTTTTTACTTAGTTCACCCAGGATATAAGCTCTTTTTCTCAGTTTTAGGCCTTTGTCTTCAGCATATTTCAAGATGGGATGTTCTGACCGAAAGGCTGCTGAATAAACCACCAGTGTATCTTCCGCGGATAATCCCTGGAGTTTTTCCTGGACCGTACCTTCATCGTACATCACTGTGATATGCTCCTTTTTCAGTTGATGGGTCAGTGGTGTTCTCGTCCGATCATAGCCACTTACCGATCTGTTCATGGCTTTAAAATATCTTGCCAATGCACTCATACCGATACCACCGATACCGATGAAGAAATAGTTTTGATATGTAGGATCAGCTCTATGCATACTATTTATTGCATGATATTTTGTAGTTCTTTCACGATCTTTTCTGCAGCATCGGTTCTTGCCATGCTTTTAATAGACCTGGACAATTCTTCTTGATGATGCTTATCGTTCAATAGCTTTGAGAACACGCTTTCAAATGCATCCAGTTCATTTTCTCTTAGAACGATGGCGGCTCGTTCATCCTCTATTGATCTGGCATTTTTATATTGATGGTCCTCGGCCACGTTAGGAGATGGAATGAAGATGACCGGTTTACCTACCTGACAGAGCTCGCTTACAGCAATAGCACCGGCTCTGGAGATGATAATGTCCGCTGCACTGTAGGCCTGGTTCATATTATCGATATAATCCTTGACACGTACTACATCATCTGCTAAATGTTCATATCGTTCATAATAGATAGCACCACACTGCCATAATACCTGAACCTTTTGATGTTTGAAAAACTCAAGCTTGTCCGCTATGAGCTCGTTTATCCTTTGTGAACCCAGACTACCGCCTACCACTAATAATGTGGCCTGACCTTCATTCATCGCCAATTCTTTTCTAGCCACATTGCTTGCTGTCAGGTCTTTACCGATCGACCTTCTTAGGGGATTCCCAGTATTCCTTATCTTTTGCTTAGGGAAATATTTATCCATGTTCTTATAAGCCACGCAAACGGTGTCGACGGTCCTGGCAAGCCACTTGTTCGTAAGACCCGCCACGGAATTCTGTTCCTGGATCAGGGTAGGTATCTTTTTCATGGCAGCTACTTTGACCAATGGACCACTTGCAAAACCTCCAGTTCCTACTACAACATCAGGCTTAAATTCACTGATCGATCGAGCTGCTCCGAACATACTGGCTATGAGCTTAACAGGGAAAAGTAGATTGGATAAAGTTAATCTACGTTGTATGCCGGATATCCAGAGTCCTTTTATTTTATAACCGTATTCTGGTATTTTTTTCATTTCCATCTTTCCTTTAGCTCCCACGAATAAGACCTCAGCATCAGGATAGACATCCACGAACTGCTCAGCTATAGCTACGGCCGGATGAATATGTCCGGCAGTTCCACCTCCTGATATGATCATTCTCTTGCTCATTGTGCTTCGCTTAATACATCTAAAGGATTTTCACCAAATTCGTTGATCGGTGATTCTTCTTTATCATTTTCTGACTTAACTTCACCTTTCCTGGCTGCTACGCTTTGAACAATGCCAAAGGCTACACAGGTCATCCAGATAGATGTCCCTCCACTACTGACCAGCGGCAGGGTTTGTCCGGTAACAGGGAAGAGATTGACCGCAACTCCTATGTTTATAAAAGCCTGAAAGACCACAGGAACACCTACTGCGATCACTAACAATTTGGCAAACATAGAATTAGCGTTCGTTACGATGATCGCTATACGGAACATCAAGATCAGATAGACAAGGAGTACACCTATGCCGCCTATCAATCCCATTTCTTCCACGATGATAGCGTAGATGAAATCAGATGAAGACTGTGGAAGGAAGTTCCGCTGAACGCTCTTTCCTATTCCATTACCGGTGATACCACCAGTCGCAATAGCGATCTTAGCTTTTTCTACCTGATATTGTTCTTTTTCACTCTTGGAGTCCGTGAAGCTTTCTATACGACTGATCCAGGTGTCTACTCGGTTAGGGAACAAATCCGGAAAAGCTTTTGCGGTCAATCCGAAAATACTCAGCATAACGATCCCACTGACAAGGATGATCGATAGGTATCGCATGGAATATCCACCTATGATCAATAACAGCACGATCATCGAAAAAAGGATCAAGGCCGTTGATAGGTTAGCAGGTAGTATCAAACCCACGATCAGGAAAACCGGCAACCATAAATGTAGAAGGCTCGCCTTGAAAGTAATCGGGTTTTTCCGTTTTTTAGCGATATAACGAGCTACATAGATCATCAAAATAAGGCCAGCGAACTCCGAGGTCTGAAAGCTCATGTTCACTATGGGTAATTGTATCCATCTACTGGCATAACTTCCCTGTACGCTAACACCTTGTGCCAATGTGAATATCAATAACAAGACAACTACCGGTATCAACAGAATAGAAAGACCGCGATAATAGCTGTAAGGGATCTTATGCACGGCGAACATGATCAGTAGACCAAAGGCCAAATGAAAGAAATGCTTGATCAAATACACAAAAGTATTTCCATCTTGACCACCTAAATAAGCTAAATTACTGCTGGCCGAATACACGGGTAAAAAGGAAAAAATAGCCAGCAATGCTACCATCGCCCAAATGGTCTTATCGCCCATCAGCCTATTGAAAAGTCCGCTATCTTGTTCCTTTTTTAGCATATCACAAATTCCTTATGGCCTGTTTGAACTGTCTTCCTCTATCTTCAAAATCCTCAAATCTATCAAAACTTGAACAAGCCGGTGATAAAAGGACGGCATCCTTTGGAGAGGATAGCGAGTAAGCTTTTTGTACGGCTTCTTTCATGGAGTCCACCTCCATTATTGGATCCACACACTTATTGAACGTTTCAATGATAGACCGATTATCAACTCCAATGCAAATGATCGCCTTTACCTTTTCGTTTACCAAGGGCAACAGTTCCTCATAATCATTGCCTTTGTCCACACCTCCGGCGATCCATATGGTTGGACGTGTCATGCTCTCTAGTGCATAAAAGGTAGCATTTATATTAGTGCCTTTACTGTCATTGATATAAAGTACGTTCTGTATCCTCAAGACCTCTTCCATCCGATGCTCTACACCATGAAAGGATTCCAGACTTTCCCTGATGGTCTCTTTCCTTATCTTCAACAGCTCAGCTACTGCACTTGCTGCCATCGCATTTTTTTGATTATGTTTTCCTTTTAGTTTAAGGTCTTTTGTTGACATATTATATTTGTTGTTTATTGTTATGTTCATTTTTTGGTCCATGATATACACGCCGTGATCCAGTTCATGTTCCAGCGAGAATGGCGTTGGTTCGGCTCTTGTTCCGATTTCGATCAGTGCCTTTTGAATCAGTTGATTATCGTAGTTATAGATCAAATGGTCGGATTTATTTTGATTTTGTGTGATGTTAAACTTGGCCTGCACGTAATTTTCCAGCCGATGCTCATACCTATCCAGGTGATCAGCTGATATGTCAGTTATTACGGCAATATCAGGTTTAAAACCCATAATATTGTCCAATTGGAAGCTACTTACTTCTAGTACATAATAAGGCTTAGGATTCATCGCTACTTCATAAGCAAAACTATTTCCAATGTTACCAGCAATGCTGACTTCCATTCCTGCTTTTTTAAGGATGTGTCCGGTCAGTTGGGTCGTTGTGGTTTTCCCATTGGTTCCGGTGATCGCTATGATGTACGCGTCCGTGTAGCTAGCGGCAAATTCCACCTCGGATAGGATAGGTATGCGGTACTTGATAAGTTCTTTAATGAGCATCTGTTCGTTTGGAATGCCTGGACTTTTAACTATGACATCCGCTGATATCAGTTCTTGCAGGTTTTGTTCTTCCTTATGGTCGATATCATGTGCGTCAAGGACTGCTTTGAAATTTTTTCCGATACTTTTTCTATCGTAAACACATACATCAAGTCCTTTGACCTTAGCCAATACAGCGGCACCTACGCCACTTTCTCCTCCGCCTAATATGTTTACGTTCCTTATCATTATCTGATCTTTAATGTTACGATAGTGATAACCGCTAATAAGATACCGATGATCCAGAAACGGACCACGATCTTACTTTCATGATATCCTTTTTTCTGAAAATGATGATGCAAGGGAGACATCAGGAAGATCCGCTTTCCTTCACCAAGTTTCCTCCTCGTGTACTTGAACCAGCCTACCTGCATGACCACGGATAGATTCTCTATAAAAAAGACGCCACATAAAATAGGGATCAAAAGCTCCTTCCTCGTAGCGATGGCAATAACGGCAATGATCCCGCCGATGGTCAAACTTCCAGTATCGCCCATGAATATCTGTGCAGGATAAGTGTTATACCACAAAAACCCGATCAAAGCTCCAGTAAAGGCGGCGATGAAAACAGTCATTTCCCCGGCATAGGGTATGTTCATCACGTTTAGGTAATCTGAGAAAATGACATTACCGGAAACCCATGAGAAAACGCCAAGCGTTAGCACAATGATAGCTGAGTTGCCTGCAGCGAGGCCATCTATTCCGTCCGTGAGGTTCGCACCGTTCGATACGGCAGTAATAATGAAAATTACAATAGGTATGAAGATAAGCCAGGAATAATCTACCCAATCTTTATTGATCCAGGTCAGTGCAGCTGAATAATCCAGTTCATTATCCTTTACGAACGGAATGGTGGTTTTCGTAGACTTTTCAATGAAACTAGCTTCACCTTCAAATTCCCGTATCTGTACATCTTCATGAAAGTAAATAGCGGCTCCTACAATAATTCCCAGTCCTACCTGACCGATAACCTTGAACTTCCCTTTCAGTCCTTCTTTACTGGACTTGAAGATCTTAATATAATCATCAATAAAACCGATTATTCCCATCCATAAGGTTGTGATCAAAAGCAATATAATATATATGTTCTCTAATCTTGTGAACAATATGACCGGTAATATGGTAGCTATGATGATGATGATACCACCCATGGTGGGTGTGCCGGCCTTAGCCTTTTGTCCTTCTAAACCCAGGTCTCGTACACTTTCTCCTATTTGTTTGATTCGCAGATAATTGATGATCTTCTTACCGAACATCAAAGAAGTTAATAATGAGAATATGAGGGCCAATGAAGCTCTAAAGGACAGATAGTTGAACAACCGGGCACCAGGTAGATCAAAATGGGTTTGTAAATACTCAAATAAATAGTACAGCATTATCGGTTGTTTTTATTGAGTTTTTCCTTCACCTCTTCAAGGTCATCAAAAAGCATTCTTTCCCCTTTGATGATCTGGTAGTTCTCATGTCCTTTCCCTGCGATTAGGATGATGCCGTTTTGACGGACCATTTCACTAGCTTCGTCAATAGCTTCTCCTCTATTGACGATGGCCATCGTCTTGTTGCGTTCTTCTTTTGAAAGCTGTGCCATCATTTCATCCAGTATCGCCTGCGGATCTTCATCCCTGGGATTATCGCTAGTAAATATGACCTTATCGCTATGTTCTACCGCTATTCCGGCCATCTTTGGTCTTTTGGTCCTGTCCCTGTTACCGCCGCAGCCTATCAGTGTTATCAGCTCCTGATCGGCCTTCCTAATGGAATTGATCGTTTGTAGTACATTCTTTAATGCATCCGGTGTATGGGCATAATCTATGATAGCTGTGATATGATCATCTTTGCTCACATGCAATTGAAACCTGCCAGCAACTGGCTTTAAACCCGATGTCAGACGTATCACCTTATTTCTTTCCATTCCCAGTTCAACCGCTATCGCCTTAACAAGCGTAAGATTATAAGCATTGAACTTTCCTATGAGTTGCGTATGCAGCTCATTATCCTCCATTTCAAGTACTAAACCTGAAATAGTGTTGGCGATTATCCTTGTTCTGTGATCGGCAGATCTTTGACATGCATAGGTGATCTTCTTTGCCTGACAGTTCTGAAGCATGTATTCGCCGTTCTTATCATCGATGTTCGTAAGCGCTATTTTTCGCTTAGGCATTTGGTCGAAGAACTTCTTTTTTGCGTCCCTGTAATTGGCAAACGTCCCGTGATAGTCCAGATGGTCTTGTGAGAGGTTCGTAAATGCAGCGATATCGAAATCCAAACCATGCGTTCTTCCCTGATCGATACCATGTGAACTTACTTCCATGAACACATGACTTATACCTTCATCTACCATCTGAGCAAGATATCCATTTATGGTAAGAGAATCTGGCGTTGTTAATTGTGTGGCTATATCTCTGTTACCTATCTTCACCGCCACGGTGGAAATTAGTCCAGTTTTATATCCTGCATTCGTGAATAGCTGATGCAATAAGGTACAAACCGTGGTTTTTCCGTTCGTTCCGGTCACTCCCACTAATTTCAGCTGTCGAGATGGCTGGTCATGATAATTATCTGCTATCTGAGCTAGCGCCAGACGCGTGTTATCAACCTGTATATAATTTACTCCATTGACTTTTATTTCGGGTAATTTTTCGCAAATAACCGCTAATGCGCCCTGGTCAACAGCACTTTTTATGAATTGATGACCATCCATATCTGAACCGTCTATGGCGATGAAGACATCGTTCAGGCTTACTTCCCTGGAGTCGAAGTGGACATTTTGGAAAATGACCTCTGTATTGCCGATCACCTTTTCTATATTGACCTTGTATAATATGTCGCTTAGTTTTTTCAACTTAATATCAAATTTACGATCGGTTTATACTTCGTGTTTATTTTCGTTCCTGGTTTGATGGATTGTTTGATTACTTTTCCCTGACCTATTAGCTTTACGTTCAAACCTCTGTTCTTGGCAAATGCAATAGCATCCATGGCGTTCATTCCTGTCAGATCGGGCATTTTGGTCATGTGTTCATTACTGATCTTGTCATATACAGCAAAGGTCTTGTCCAGTAATGAGTCGGTTTTTGCTAACCGAATGGTCTCTACCCTTGGCTTTTTAGTATATAAGACCTTGGCGATCCTCTTAAAAGCCGGTGCTGCTACCTGACTGCCGTAATAACCCTTTGAAGGGTCAGGCTTGTTGACCACGACTATACAAGAATACTTAGGTTCATCAGCTGGAAAATAACCTGCGAAGGATGCAGTGTAATTTCCCTTGGACCGCCAATATTCCACTTTACAAGTTCCGGTCTTACCGGCTAGATCATAGCCTTTTTCATGGATATTAGAAGCTGTTCCACTTCTCACCACTTTATTTAAGATATTTTGAACTTTATGTGCGGTAGAGCTGCTGCAAACCGATGAGCGTACGATCTTCTTAGAGAAATCCTTGACCGTGGTCTTTCCCTTTCTTATCTCTTTTATCAGGCGCGGTTTCACTCTAACACCATCATTGGCTATGGCATTATAGAAGCTCAAGATTTGTAAGGGAGTCAGGGAGACACCATAACCGAAGGACATCCATGGTAAGGTTGTTCCACTCCAGTCTGCATCATTAGGTTGTGGTATCCGCGGCGTACCTTCACCTTTTATTTGAACATCGGTCTTCTCATTCAAACCCATGTTGATCAACCTGTTTACGAACCTTTCAGGCTCATCATTATAATTTTGATCGATCAGTTTGGCGAAACCTACGTTAGAAGATACCTCTAATGCCTTAGCTACCGATATATCTCCATAACCTTTCTTTTCAGAATCCCTTACCCATCTATCATACAATTTATAGGAACCATTTCCGGTTTTCAGGATATCTGAAGTATCAACCTTATCGTCTTCCAGGGCTGCTACAAGTGACATCAATTTAAAAGTGGAACCCGGTTCCTGGGATTCATAGATCGCATAGTTCCTTTTTTCATAATAGTTACCGGACGTCTTGCTTTTGCCTAAGTTGCTAATAGCCTTAATAGCTCCGGTCTTAACATCCATCACAATGGCACAACCATGATCAGCGTCATACCTTTCCAGTTGTTCCAGTAAGGCTCTATGAACAACGTCCTGAAGATTGGCATCTATAGTGGATACGACATCCATACCATCAACTGGCTCTATTTCATTTCTGTCATTAATGGGTTTCCATTGACCGTTGGCGATCTTTTGTTTGAGCCTTTTTCCCTCCAGACCGTTCAAGTATTCATTATAGGCTCCTTCCAGTCCTACGATACCATAGCCGATGGTCCTTCTACCTTTCTCTTCCAATGGATTCTCACGGACTAGCTTTTGTTCTGCTATGAAGCCACCACTAAATGGACCTTTGCGAAAAATGGGGAATTTTGAAATACGTTTATAGTCCAGGAAGTCCAGGTCTTCTGCAATGAAAAGGTATCGGTTTTCATGGTTCCTCGCTTTTTTTAGTTTGTTGATATAGTAGGAACGCGAGCGCGGGAGCATTCGGCTCAGAGAATCTGCGAGAGCTGGTAGCTTTTCCTGAAATAATCGATCATCAACGGTAACCGCATCAAACCTTATAGTATAATGAGGAATGGACGTGGCTAATAAGTTCAGCTCTGCATCATAGATGTCACCCCGGTTCGGTTCTATGGTAAAAGTCTTCGATGTAGACCGCTGAGCAAGTTCCTTGTACTTTTCATCTTTGAAGAACTGAATGTCGACCAGCTTATAGACGATCAGGCATAAGAAAAGACCGAAGCCTGCCAATATGATATAAAATCGTTTAAGGATGTTCTTTTCCGGGTCCATCTTATTCTTCCTTATCTTCTACTATTATCTTTGTAGGTGCGTCAGGACTGACCTGTAATCCCTTATCTTTCATCTTATTGATGATACGTGTCTCCATCTTCACTTGCATCAATCTTTTCCGAGTCTCTACAAATCGACTTTTAGCCTCTCTTACCTCTTCTTTGAGATCAGCTATTTCAAAGACTTTTTGATCAGCCTTATGGGAGCTAGCGATCATGATGATCGCGAGCAGGGTACAATAGCCTATGAAACGCCAACTGTCAGCCGACCTGTCACTAGTAAGGAACGCTCCGCGAAGTATGTCATAGATACCTTTTCTCATGATCTTTTCTTTTCAGCGATACGCATTCTGGCACTTCTCGCCCTATTGTTATATTTAAGTTCATCATCACTGGGAAATAGTGGTTTACCTATCTGTTTTAGCTTGCTCAATGGATTTCCATAAAAATCTTTTTCCGGTTCACTCGTAAAGTTGCCATTCTTAATGAATCGCTTCACGGCCCGATCTTCTAGCGAATGATAGGATATCACACATAGTCTACCGCCTGGTTTCAAAAGTTCGGCGGCTTGCACTAACATCGACCTTAAAGCTTGCATTTCCTGATTGACCTCTATCCTTATAGCCTGATACGCCATGGCCAGTAATTTGTTCTTGTTGGTCTCGGAAAAGAACTGCATCAATATTTTATTAAGCTGACCGGTGGTTTCTATCCTTACTTCCTCTCTTCTATCGATGATGGCCTGAGCGATATTTGAAGCAGCCCTTAGTTCACCATAATCCCTTAACATGCTTTCAATTCGTCGTTTATCATAAGTATTGATCAATTCGCAGGCATCGAATTCTTGTGTCTGGTCCATGCGCATATCCAACTTTGTATCGTACCTCAACGAAAAACCACGTTCCGGCAGGTCGATATGATGTGATGAAATCCCGAGATCTGCTAATATGCCATCTACCTGATGGACGGATTCATATTTGAGAAATCGCTTGATGAACCTGAAGTTGGCCGAATGAAAGATGAATCGCTCATCATCGATCAATTGATCCACTGCATCTTCATCCTGGTCGAATGCGATCAATTTCCCTTTTGATGAAAGGTTTTTCAGGATTTCCCGGGAATGTGACCCACCTCCAAAGGTAGTATCCACATAGACACCACCCGGCTTAACATCCAGTGCCTTGATACTTTCCTGTAACATGACCGGTATGTGATATTCATTCATTGTCATCATTTCCCATTACTTCTTCTGCGAGTTCCGCAAAATCATCAACTTGTTCCAGTGCTTCTTCATAACGCTGTTTATCCCATATTTCCACCATATTAACATTCGAGGTCAACACAACCTGCTTCTTGATACCGGCGAATTGAACCAATTCCCTCGGTATAAGCAATCTTGCATTTGCATCTACCTCGACCATCTTTACGCCGGCCATGAACTTCCTGATGAAATCATTGTTCTTCTTCTTGAACCGATTGATAGAATTGATCTTTTTCATCATTTCTTCCCACTCGTTCATAGGATGCATTTCGATACAGTTCTGAAATAAGGAACGCTTTAAGACCAGACCATCGCTCAGCACTGCTTGCAATTGTTTCTTTAGCGGAGATGGTAGCATCAGCCTTCCTTTGGTATCTACTTTACACTCGAATGTTCCTATTAAATTGGTCACAACAAAATGTTAATCAGTCAAAAATATATATTTTTTACCACTTTTTACCACAATACTCCATTTTTTTATTAACATGCTCCCTATCGTATTAAGAATGAACAGAGAAATTTTTATCAACTTGGCTATTAAAAGATTATGAAGAATGAGGCTGAACCGGCTACTGAAGTTTAAGCTGTCTAACAATTATCCAATAAAATGTAGGGCATCAAGGTTCAAGGATTGATTTTTAGAAGAGTAAAAGGTACAAGCCCTTGCTGATGTTTTTAATCATACGCTTTATCATCATCTTTGGCAAATAATATTATATTTGACATTTGAAATTTCACGCTTCAATGGGCCAAGATCTAAAAAAAGACGGCGAATACAGTTTTGTAGAAAAGGGTGAAGGAACACCGATCATCATCCTACACGGATTAATGGGTGGTCTAAGCAATTTTGATGGTGTTTTGAACTTTTTCTCGGAGCGAGGTTATAAGGTCATCATCCCTGAACTCCCCATATATGATTATCCGTTATTAAAGACCAACATCAAGAACATTGCCAAGTTTATCAAGGCCTTCATCGACCATCGTGATTACGGGAACGTCATCTTATTAGGAAATTCCCTGGGTGGACATATCGGATTACTAACTGCCAAGTTCTATCCTGAAATTACAAAAGGACTTGTGATAACAGGAAGTTCAGGCCTTTACGAAAGTGCCATGGGCGAAAGTTACCCGAAGCGCGGCGATTACGATTATATCAAAAAGAAAGCGGAGAACGTATTCTACGATCCCGCAGTAGCCACTAAGGAGATCGTGGATGAAGTATATGAATCCGTAAATGACAGGAACAAGCTCATCAGGACTTTAGCCATCGCTAAAAGCGCGATAAGACATAATATGGCCAAAGACCTGCCAGACATGCATCAGCCTACCTGCATAATATGGGGAAAACAGGATGATGTAACACCACCTAATGTAGCTGAGGACTTCCACAGATTACTGCCAGATGCAACGCTATATTGGATCGACAAATGCGGACACGCTCCAATGATGGAACATCCGGACGAGTTCAATCGCCTATTACATGAATGGTTGTTAGATAAGAAATTATAAAATGGATATCAAAAAAGCAGTATTCGTGGAAAGCAATACTGATGTTGAAAAATGTCCTGATAGGAACATCCCGGAATATGCATTCATAGGAAGAAGCAACGTAGGAAAATCCTCCCTGATCAATAGATTGTGCGACAAGAAAAAACTTGCCAAGACCTCAGGAAGACCAGGAAAGACGCAATTGATCAACCATTTCTTGATCAATGATAACTGGTTCCTGGTAGATTTGCCCGGTTACGGATATGCTAAGACCAGCAAATCCCAACGTAAACAACTTAGCAAGATCATAGATCAATACCTCAGGGGAAGAGAACAACTGGTGTTGATCTTCCTACTTATCGATATTAGACATGACCCACAACCTAATGATTTGAAGTTCATCAATGAACTGGGTGAAAACGGCGTTCCGTTTGCTTTGGTTTTTACAAAAGCTGATAAATTAAAGCCAGATCAAATCAAAAAGAATCTGGGTGTTTATTGTGAAAGACTTTTAGAGACTTGGCAAGAACTTCCACCTTATTTTGTGAGCTCAGCGGAAACCGGTACCGGAAAAAAACAGATCCTGGACTTTATAGCTGACACGAACGCAAAGCTGTAAAAGATATTCAACTAGTGTTCAATCTTATCCATTGCTATCATTGGAACGGTTACTTGCATTCATCTGTATCCGCCCGGAATCGGGCTTAACTTAAAGAGCTCTTTATTCACAATGGTCGGAAATTTACTCAGAGTACGTTCATAAACGTCTCTTCACCAGTTCCATTAGAGCTTCCAGATCATTCATTTTCCTCAGATCGACATTGGATATTAAAGTGCTCAATTCATAATTATCCTGCAAAAGTATGGCCGGTGCAGGCACGAAACCTTCAAATTTTGACCTGAACCTTTTCTGGTAGGTCTTTTCGGGTAACAGCTCGTAGTCTACATCCAGAGAGTCGATGAATGCTTGCCATTTCCTCTTTTGTCCAGAAAAGGAACCTATTAATCTTATCAAATCACATTCTATGGGAGGTTTTATGCCGAAGGTGACGAGCAACTTCCAATAAGGGAGATGATGACTAGACTCTAATTTTGTTATAAGGAATAATTTTTTATTCTTCGCCATTGTCCTGGTTCAGGTTGAGCTTTTCTGCAAAGTAGTCGCAAAAGTCACGCATGGTCTCGGTCATTTTCTCATCATTGGTCGCCCTATAATAAGTACTGCTCATGCTTACCAGTGTTTGATGGAAGAACTGTTTCATCTCATCCAGTGGCATATCCTTTGTCCAAAGGTCTATACGTAAGCTTTCCTTGTTCTGATGGTCCCACACGGAAAGGAAAGTGGCTTTCGTATCCTGATATTCTATACCGCCATCTTCCGCAGACCAATAAATACTCTCCGGTATATTGTTCTCGTCCGTAGTTACATCTATCTTGATCTCTGATTTTTTCTTGTCCATTTTATTTATTGTAATATTGATTGATTTCTCACATAACAGGCTCGTTTAAAAATAAACTAATTGGATGTAGGTTTATACTTTGAGTCCTTATAAATGGTCTCCGCATCCAATTTTATTATCCTCTGCAGACTCACATCGGGATGTTCTTTTGCAAAAGCACGAACGATCTCTCTACCTATAAACCTTCCTAATCTTGGCGGGCTTTCTTTATCGAACTTAAGATAGAACTTTGAAAATGGTCCATTATAGATGAACCTGTTCAAAAGGTTCTTTTTCGTGCTAAAGATCAGTTCGTTCTCCACGAAATAACGCCACATTTGTTCTTCGTTGGCGTTTGCCCATTTTAATTCTTCTTCAGTATATCCTAAGCGGTGATGTTCTTTTACGAAGGGTATCAGTCTATCCTTTAGATAAAGGGTCTTCCCACGATCGATCATTTGAGCAATGAAAGACCTGTCATTTTCCTTAGGGATCAAATTATTGCCCAATGCTTTAACGACGTCCGGCAAGATCTGATGCCTGGCTTGTAATTTAGAGATATAGTTCTCAAAATCTGCATAGAACCTGTGATCTTCTCCCAGGTAATTATCCAGCGATATAATAAGGTCATTATCGTTCATCAATACTTTATTCCGATAGTCTACATATTCAGCTATCGTATAGATATCCGGTATTTCCCGCTTTGGAAAATAATAGCTATAATGCTGGAAAAGCTTTTCTAATTGAGCATGAAGTGACTTTGATGTAGGAAATTGCTCTTTGACCTCTTTATATATAACGTTCAACAACGAATCCCTACGTTTGTTCACCCAAACGCTATCCGGAAGATCAGTTGGGAAAAACTGTGGATAAGTTTCACGTAGCTGCACCACATCATTTGCAGATGTGTTCATGAAAATAGAATCAAAGCGCACCAGTCGAAGATCAATGTTGATCGAACGTATTGCTTCCTGACGATCGTCATTATCAGACTTACAACTTAAGGATAAAAGAAGTATCAATATCAGCAAATGTCGAATCCGCATGATTTTTTTTACAAAACTACAATTTCGCTTCTATTCAATTCAATTTCTCATGACCTGATATACTAACAATTGATAAATTAGCTCTAATCCGGTAAGATAAGCGTATCCAAAAATCCTAAAATCAATATATTTGAAAAAAATGAACGATGCAGACAGATCTAGTGGTACAGCATATTAACGATTGGTTAAAAGATTACCTGACCAACAGTGGCATGAAGGGTTTTGTAATAGGCATTTCCGGTGGAATTGATTCTGCTGTAACTTCAAGTCTATGCGCCAAGACCGGCCTAAGGACACTTTGCGTGGAAATGCCGATCCATCAGGCACCCGATCAGGTTTCACGGGCAAAAAAGCATATCAATAATCTAAAGGAAAAATACGCTAACGTAAGTTCCGTGGAAGTAGACCTGACAAGGACCTTTGAGACCTTTAAGGATTCCGTTCCCAAGGCTTCTTCCCATGAAAATGAAGCGATGAGCCTGGCGAACACCCGAGCAAGGTTCAGAATGGCAACCTTATATTATTTTGCTGCTTTACATCGCTACCTGGTGGCGGGAACCGGCAATAAAGTAGAGGATTTTGGCGTAGGCTTCTATACCAAATATGGAGACGGCGGAGTGGACCTCTCTCCTATTGCCGACCTGATGAAAACCGAAGTATTTGAACTGGGAAAGGAATTAGATGTTATAGAAAGTATTCTACAGGCCGAACCTACTGACGGACTTTGGGAAGATAATAGAAGTGATGTGGAACAGATAGGGTCTACTTATGAAGACCTGGAATGGGCGATGGAATTTGAAGAAAAAAACGGTGATGAGTCCGCCCTGACCGCAAATCAGGAAAAAGCCCTTTCCACTTACAGAAAGTTCAACAAGGCCAATCAACATAAAATGCAGCCGATACCGGTTTGTGAAATACCTAAAATGCTTAAAAAGTAATTCCTATGAGCGAATTGAAAGATCTTAAGCCAGGGTCGATCTGGAAGAACTTTGAAAGGATCAATGCCGTACCACGTCCATCCAAAAGAGAAGCGCGGATCATTACGTTCATGATGGATTTTGGAAGATCGCTTGAACTTCCCACGGAGCGTGACGAAATAGGGAACGTTATCATCAAAAAACCCGGAACATCTGGTATGAAAGACCACAAAACAGTGATCTTACAGTCGCATCTGGACATGGTGCATCAAAAGAACAAGTCTACCGACTTTGATTTTGATAAACAAGGTATTCCAATGATGATAGAGGGCGATTTCGTATGCGCAAAGGGAACGACCCTTGGAGCGGATAACGGATTAGGCGTAGCCACCATGATGGCACTATTAGAGAATGAAGAAAACATTGAGCATCCGCCGATCGAGGCACTTTTTACCATTGATGAAGAAACAGGTATGACCGGTGCAAAACACTTAGATGCCTCAAGATTATCTGGCGAACTGCTTATCAATCTGGATACGGAAGAAGACAACGAAATAGGCATAGGGTGCGCTGGCGGTGTGGATGTTACTTTTTCTAAAAGCTATCAGCAGGAGAAGATAGATGCGAAACTAACCTCCAGGACCATAAAGGTCAGCGGATTGAACGGTGGTCATTCCGGAATGGACATCCACAAAGGTCTGGGCAATGCCAATAAGTTGCTCAATCGCATACTTTTCAGCCTAAACAAAACGATAAACGTCCGTTTACATACTTTTGAAGGTGGCGGATTGAGAAATGCTATTCCGCGCGAAGCTGAAGCCGTGATCAGCTTTGATAGTAAAGATCAAGATGAATTTAAGAATGGGATGCATCGGCTGGAAAAGCAACTGCTAGAAGAATTCTCCACAATAGAAGAGAACATAAGTATCGATCATTTTGAAGTAGCGACTCCGCAAAGTGCTTTATCGGTTTCTGATAAGCATCAATTACTAGCTACTTTATACAATATCCATCACGGAGTTTACAGGATGAGCCCATCGATAAGCGGGCTAGTGGAAACTTCGAACAATCTGGCAAAAGTAGAAGTGAAGAATGGAAAAATAGAGCTGTTATGCCTGACACGTTCATCGGTGGAAAGTGGTAAACAAGATCTGAGCAACCAGATGGAAGCTATAGGCCATCTGGGCAATCTAAAGGTCATATTTTCAGGTGATTATCCAGGATGGACACCGAACCCCGGATCAACTTTGCTGAAGCTAACAGAAAAGAACTATCGTGCGCAAAATAAGGATGAACCTATCGTAGCGGCCTGTCATGCAGGTTTAGAATGTGGTATCTTGAGCCATCACTTACCAGACGTGGATATGGTTTCCATAGGACCAACGATACGTGGGGCGCATTCGCCTGATGAACGCGCAAAAATAGCTTCAGTTCAAAAATTTTGGGAATTGTTAAAAGCTGTATTAGCTGATATTCCTAAGAAATAATTATTGTTCTCGTTCGATCACGTAATCTATCATCAATTGCAAAGAAGATCTGTATTCAGATTCCGGATAATCGTTTAGAATATCCATGGCACTTTTTTGATAGGCATACATTTTTTGCCTGGCATAATCCAATCCACCGGATGCTTTTACGTGCTCAATTACGTCATTTACGCGTTTTTTGTCCTTATTATGGTTCTTAATAGAATTGATCAACCAGCGTTTTTTCTTTTTATCAGCTTGATTAATCGCATATATCAGTGGTAAGGTAAGTTTCTTTTCTTTGATATCGATGCCTGTAGGTTTTCCTATTTTCTTATTGCTATAATCAAAAAGATCATCCTTGATCTGAAATGCCATACCGATCTGTTCGCCGAACTTCCGCATTTTCTCAACATCATCACTATCAGGTCTTACGGCGGCAGCACCTAAACTACAGCAAGCAGCGATCAAAGTGGCGGTTTTTTGCCGGATGATCTCATAATAGACATCTTCCGTAATATCCAGATCCCGTGCTTTTTCGATCTGAAGGAGCTCACCTTCGCTCATCTCACGAACCGCAACTGAGATGATCTTCAAGAGGTCAAAATCATTATTATCAATAGAAAGCAACAAGCCTTTACTTAATAAAAAATCACCCACAAGCACAGCGATCTTGTTCTTCCATAAAGCATTAATAGAGAAAAAACCGCGTCTTCTGTTACTGTCATCCACGATATCGTCATGGACCAAGGTGGCGGTATGAATCAGTTCAATGACCGAAGCGCCGCGATACGTACGGTCATTGACCTCAGAATCTCCTACCATCTTAGCCACCAGAAAAACGAACATAGGTCGCATTTGTTTGCCTTTCCTGTTCACGATGAAATGCGTGATCTTATTCAGCAAGGCCACTCGTGAAGACATGAAAAGGGAGAATTTTTTTTCAAAGACCTCCATTTCATGCTCGATAGGCTGTTTTATTTGAGCGATCGTTTTCAAGATGGAACAAAGATATTAAAATGGGCGGTCGTAAAGTAAATTTTGTGAAATGCTTTGTAGGTGGTATATTTGTATTTAACTATAAAATAAAAAAACTATGAAAAAATTATTACTCCTTTTTAGTTTATTAATGTTTGGTTTCCTAACGAAGGCTCAAACCGTTGTATATCAGGATGATTTCAATGACGAAGACATTTCAGATTGGACGCTATATGATGAAGATGGAGATGGTGTTAATTGGACAGTCACTCAGATTCAAGATGAAAATGACAATCCCCTTGGTACACCTGTATTAAGATCTTTTTCTTGGAATCAAGCACCACTAACACCTGATAACTATGCAGTAAGTCCAGCTATCGATCTATCGAACGCTAGTGGAACCATCACTTTAGAATGGGTTGTTACAGCTGCTGATGCGAGTTGGACAGATGAAAATTATACAGTATATGTAACCGATGCTGGTAATACCGTTGCCGATGTTAATTCAGCTACTATCAACTTTAATGAACTCGTATCAGATAATGGTCCTGGTGGTTTAGATAATCCTTACACGAAAACTTTGGACATATCAAGCTTGGCAGGAAGTTCTTCTGTATATGTAGCCTTTAGACATCACAATGTCACTGATCAATTCACCATTGAAATAGATGATGTGAGTGTAACAGCAGACAATCTATCAACTGATGAATTTGCTCAGGTGAGCTTTGAGTTCTTTGTCAATGATAACGACCAATTGAACTTATCAGCTAATAAAGGATTTAAAAAGATTAACATATTTGACCTTTCTGGTAAGCAAGTTATGAGCCAAGAATTATCATCAAATAATGAAAACGTTTCAATTCAAAAATTAGCTAATGGGCTATATCTAGCAAAAGTGCAGATTGGTGAAGAAATGAAAACATTCAAGTTCGTGAAGTAAAACTTAAATTCTGTAAGATTTATTAAAAAGGGTTTTAAATTAATTTAAAACCAGTAGTGTCCGACAAAAATTTAAAAGCGGGATTTCCTAAATAGGATTTCCCGCTTATTTTTATATCTTGTTTTCAC
>CAJXLO010000017.1 GCA_913056525.1 uncultured Psychroflexus sp. | reverse complement strand
AAAAAAAATGGCAAGCTACCTACATCACACCGCTACGACCGTTTACCTTTGCTGCATTCCTGCCCTGGAGGATTCAACAGGAGCTGGTTGTGTAGGACTTGCCGTTGCAAATATAATTCCTTCTTTAGGTTAGACAAGCATATTTTAAACTAAATTTTTAATTTAGCCGTTTTAAATACAACTTATGAAATGCCGATATGTTTTACCTGTGACGCCTTCCGCGTTACCTGTGACGTCTTTAGCGATATTACTTTTAATGGTATTATTTACATTTTCATCCTGCGGTGAACAACATTTAGCTAAGAAATTCAAACTTTCACTTGATAAAACGGAATATAAATTAGGCGATACTATTTCTATTGATCTAAAAACAGATGAACCTATTAAATATCAATCTGTAACTTATCAATTCCAGGATGTCAGCGGCGAAAAACCATCAACAGATAATACATTTCAAATTCCAACTTCCGGTCTTAAACTAGGAAAGTATCAACTGAAAGCTAATATCAAAGTGGGTGAAAAATCCGTTGATATTAAGCAATGGATAAAGATCTACAATGATCAAAAGCCAAGACTTTATGAATATGAGATCATCAACACGTATCCGCATAAAAAGTCAAGCTATACGCAGGGTTTAGAATTTTATCAAGACACTTTATATGAAGGAACCGGTCAACGCGGTTCTTCTAAGTTGATGAAGATCGATCACAAGACCGGTGAAACGTATGATCACGTCCGCTTAAACGACCGTTTTTTTGGTGAAGGCATTACCGTTTTAAACGATCAGGTCTATCAACTTACCTGGCGATCGGATATCGGTTTTATCTACGATTCAGAAACTTTAAAGGAGAAAAGAAGTTTTTCTTACGGCAAGAGCAAAGAAGGTTGGGGCATTTGCAACGATGGTAAATATCTCTACAAAAGTGATGGCACGCCTAAAATATGGCGCTTAGACCCGGAAACGCTTGAAGAGATCGATCATATTCAACCTACTACGCACAATAAAATAACAGATAAACTCAATGAGTTAGAATGGATCAAGGGTAAGATCTATGCTAATATGTATCAAAAAGATGGCGTTTTGATCATCGACCCTGAAAATGGTGCTGTGGATGGCGTTATTGATTTCAGAAAATTAAAAGAAAAAGTAGCTATCGATTCGCCGGAAAGCGTTCTAAATGGAATTGCCTACAAAAGATCTACTGATAAGATCTTTGTCACTGGTAAGAATTGGGATAAATTGTTTGAGATCCAACTAAAAGAAAAATAACAGGAATATGAGATCATTACATTTATTAACCTTTTTACTAGTGTTTCAATTGATTTCAGCAAGTTCATTTTCTGCTGATATGGATCTTTACAATACATCATTAGATATTAAAAAAGATACGCTTGAAGTAGGATATACTTTATCACCACCATTTCTTAACAAAGAAAAAGGTCAACTAAATGGTCCGTCCTATTGGTTATGGCAGGAAGTGTTTGCAGATCAGGATATTAATTTTAACTATAGACAGATGTCTCATGAAGCGCTTTTATCAGCTTTAAGATCGGGTGAAGTTGATATCAGCATGTCACCGTTAACCGTGAATGCAGATCGATTAGCTCATTTTGATTTCACCGAAGCTTTTCAAACGGTTCAAGCCGGAATAATGGTAGAACAAAGATCGGCATTTGAAAAGGCAATGGCTTTTCTTGCTTCCTTTTTCTCGATGAATTTTTTCAAAGCTTTAGGCGGATTAGCAGTCGTTATTTTGATCTTTGGCTTTTTAGAATGGCTTTTTGAGCGAAAAGCGAATGAAGAAGAATTCGACAAAGGGATAAAAGGTTTGTGGGAAGGCTTTTGGTGGTCTGCGGTTACAATGACCACCGTAGGGTATGGCGATCGATCACCCCGAACCACCGGCGGTAGAATAGTGGCTCTGATATGGATGTTCACGGCGATTATTATCATATCCGGTTTTACGGCTAGTATAGCTTCCTCACTTACGGTCAATCAAATTGATTCTGGCGGAGATGAAATGAAGGATTTTAAAGATAAAAAGTTAGCTACCATTCAAGCTTCTGCCACAGAGAAATGGTTAGAAGATCATTTTTTTACTAATCGCTTGGCGGTAGAAAAGCCTTCTGAATTTGAAGATGTATTACTAGATAAAAAAGTAGATGCTATTGCTTATGACCAGCCGCTTTTACAGTCTATCATTAAAAAAGATAGCTTAGATCGGTTTAAATTACTGCCTATCCAGTATAACGCTCAATATTATGCATTAGGCTTGAATAGGAAGTTGCCAGATAATTTTAAACGTGAACTTTCGTTGTCTTTACTAAAAGTAACTCAAACTAAAGACTGGGAAGTTGTTCTTTCAGAATATGGCATCAATCAATAATCATATGCAAAATAAAATAACTTCGTTAATTTTAATAAACATCCTTTTAGCCGGTATTTTTTTTCTTTCCAGTTGTAGGAATGATTTTGAGACCATTCCCAGTCAGGGTAATTTAGAATTTTCCCAGGACACGGTTTTCCTGGATACCGTATTTTCTGATATTTCTTCCAGTACCTATCAGTTCAAGGTCTATAACAGAAGTGATGAAGACATCAACATCCCTAAGATCGCTCTAGGTCAGGGAGAAAGTTCCAATTATCGATTAAATGTAGATGGGATCCCCGGAAAAACATTTACCGATATACCGATATTAGCCAATGACAGCTTGTTTGTCTTTGTTGAAGTAACTGCTGATATTGAAGCATTATCCAATGCCGGAACCCAATTTATCTACGAAGACCAAATTAATTTTGATACCGGTAGTAACTTACAGGATGTCAATTTAGTAAGCCTGATACAAGATGCCATTTTCCTTTTTCCCGATCGTTTTGCAGATGGAACAACAGAAAGCCTGCTTTTAGGAACGAATGAAGACGGCGAAGAAATAAGAATAGAAGGTTTTTTCTTAGATGATGAACATTTAAACTTTACGGATGAAAAACCTTATGTCATTTATGGTTTTGCCGGCGTTCCAGGTGGAAAAACCTTAACAATAGAACCCGGCGCAAGAATTCATTTTCACGAAAATAGTGGGATAATTGCTGCTGATCAGGCTTCTGTTCAGGCCAATGGTTTACCAAGTCAAGATGAGGAACTCATGGAAAATGAGATCATCTTTGAAAGCGATAGATTAGAGCCAGAATTTTCAGATGTGCCTGGACAGTGGAGCACCATTTGGCTTACCGCCGGCAGTAAAGATCATCAATTTAGCCACACGACCATTAAGAATGCTACCGTAGGTATCTTAATGGAATCCAATGATGGACTTCAAGAACCTACTTTATCTATTGATAACACCCAAATATATAATTGTTCAACTATTGGGATTTTAGGAAGAACGGCGCATATCGCCGCTGAAAATCTGGTTGTCAACAATTGCGGACAAGCTTCACTATTCTTATCTTTTGGTGGAAAATATCAATTTAAACACAGCACGATAGCTAACTACTGGCAACAATCTTTTCGTCAGTTTCCCAGTGTGTTGATCAATAATTTTTTCGTTACAGCGGATCAGGATACCTTAACTGAAGACCTTGTAGAAGCTTCTTTTGAAAATAGCATCATCTACGGAAATGAAAGACGCGAATTGATCATGAACAATAACGGTGAAACCGCCTTTAATGCCTCCTTTAAGAACACTTTGATAAAGTTCCAGGACTTTGAAGATCAGTTCGAGGATCTACCCCTTTATGATTTTGAGGATACTGATATCTATGAATCCGTGTTGATCAACCAAGGTCCAGATTTCAGGTCTCCTTCGGATAATGACCTTATCATAGGTGATGAAAGTGCTGCGAACAACCTTGGAGATCCGTCCACAGCAAATGAAGTACCATTTGATATCCTGGGCAAGGATAGGACCTCAAATCCTGATGCCGGTGCTTACGAAAGCATCAACTTTAATGACGAATGATCAGCTTTTAATCAGCTGTCAGTTAAAAATTAAAATATTTTCAGATCTAAATTCGTTTTAGAAAAACCCGGTTCTTCACACCCTATTTAAGAATTGCTGATTGAATACCTATTAGATAAAATGGCCTAATAACAACATTTTTTTCGAAGGATGCTTATTTAACTGACGGAATAACTTAAGCGCTGATGCTTAATAATAGGATGGCTCAAACCACGGACTTTTCATTGGCGAAAAGCGGTTTCTCGCTCATCCAATCACTTATTCTGTCCTTAATACTTTCTAGATAGTGCATATCTTCATGGTTTTTTACTGCTTCATCTATAAGATCAACTATTCTTGTCATGTCCTGCTCCTCCAGACCACGCGTGGTCACCGCAGGTGTTCCTATCCTGATGCCTGAGGTAACGAACGGAGACTCGGTATCAAATGGAACCATATTCTTATTGACCGTGATGCCAGCTTTACCCAGGGCGTTTTCTGCGGCCTTGCCCGTAATTCCTTTATTGCGAAGGTCAATGAGCATAGTATGATTGTCAGTTCCGCCGGATATTAAATAATAGTCCTTATCAACAAAGGCATTGGCCATCGCCCTGGCATTGTCCCTTACACGCTTCATATAATGTTTGAAATCATCCGTAAGGGCTTCACCAAAGGCTACTGCTTTAGCTGCAATGATATGTTCAAGTGGTCCACCCTGATTCCCGGGGAAGACTCCCATATTCATTAAAGAAGACATCTTCTTGAGCTTACCGCTTTTGAACTTTTGACCAAATGGATTTTCGAAGTCATTACCAATGAGAATGATACCACCACGAGGTCCTCGTAAGGTCTTATGCGTGGTAGAGGTGACGATATGACAATGATCTATCGGGCTTTGTAAAAGGTCGGCGGCGATAAGACCGGCAGGATGCGCCATATCTGCAAGTAACAAGGCATCTACCTTATCGGCTATTTCCCTGAACTTCTTATAGTCTATTTCTCTGGAATAGGCTGATGCACCCGCGATGATCATTTTAGGCTTTTGTTTTATAGCTTGCTGTTCTACCTGATCATAATCGATAAGACCGGTTTCTTTATCTACGCCATAGAACACCGGTTGATATAACTTTCCTGAAAAGTTTACTGGTGAACCGTGCGTCAAATGACCACCGTGCGCCAGGTCAAAGCCTAATATTTTATCTCCTGGTTCCAGGCACATGGAAAAGACCGCTGTGTTCGCTTGAGAGCCAGAGTGAGGTTGTACGTTTGCATAATCAGCATTAAAGAGCTTCTTGAGACGATCTAGGGCCAGATTCTCAACTTCATCTACCACTTCGCAACCTCCATAATATCTCTTGCTAGGATAACCTTCCGCATATTTATTGGTAAGTACACTTCCGGCTGCTCGTAATACGTCTTCACTCGCAAAATTTTCACTGGCGATCAATTCTAAACCTGAACGCTGTCTATTTTCTTCTTTTTCAATGAGATGTTTTACCTGCGCATCTTTCATCCTGTAAAATTTATACGTTAAATGTAATTCAAAAATAAGAAATAGATACTGAGTATTGCAGTATTATTATATATTTGGTTTATAATTAATAAAAATTAAATAAAACATTACAAGATATGTCTCTAGAAGCTAATGATCCCAATAGAAGAACCTGGATCGACGTCCCTAAGAACAGTGATTTTCCTATTCAGAACATTCCGTTTGGTGTTTTTATCACCAGGGATGACATCATAACCATAGGTACAAGAATCGGCGACAAAGCGATAGACCTTGGAGCTTTACATCAACTTGGATACCTTGAAGGAATCGAGATCCCGGATGATATGTTCTTGCAAGATTCTCTTAATGATTTTATAGCAGACGGGAGAAAGACCTGGCGATCTGTAAGGAATCGCATAGCTCGAATTTTTGATATTGAGAACAAAACCCTTCAGGAAAACCCAGAGCATAAGGAGCGCGTCCTTTTTGGACTTGATGAGATCGAAATGCAAATGCCGGTCCACGTTGGCGATTATACGGATTTTTATTCCAGCAAAGAACACGCTACGAACGTGGGTAAGATGTTCCGCGATCCCGATAACGCATTACTACCTAACTGGTTGCACATACCCGTAGGATATCATGGAAGAAGCTCTTCTATTATTCCCAGTGGATTACCCGTGAGACGACCACAAGGTCAAAAACTTCCTCAGGGAGCGGAAGAACCTATTTTTGGTCCGTCAAGATTAGTGGATTTTGAACTTGAAATGGCATTTATCACCACAGCTGCTAATCATATTGGTGAACCTATTCCCGTAGATGAAGCAGAAAATCATATCTTTGGTATGGTATTGTTCAATGACTGGAGCGCAAGGGATATCCAGAAATGGGAGTATGTACCTCTAGGTCCATTCCTCGCCAAGAGTTTTGCTTCATCCATATCACCCTGGATCGTCACGCTTGATGCTTTAGAGCCGTTCCGCGTGGAAGGACCAAAACCCGTTAAAGAGCTCTTGCCCTATTTAAAAAGCACAGGGAAAAAAAGTTATGATGTCAACTTAGAGGTTGACCTGACGCCAAAGGACGGTAAGCCCACGACCATATCACGATCTAATTTTAAGTATATGTACTGGAACATGAGCCAGCAGTTAGCACACCACACCGTTAACGGTTGTCCAGTAAATAGTGGTGATATGATGGCAAGTGGAACTATATCCGGACCTACACCAGAGTCTTATGGCTCAATGTTAGAATTGAGCTGGCGCGGTGAGAACCCTATTAAATTGAACGGAGGAGAAGAACGCAAGTTCATAGAAGACTATGATACGGTAACGTTAAGAGGCTTTTGCCAGAATTATGAAGTAAGGGTCGGTTTTGGCGAATGTAGATCACAACTACTACCTATCTATAAGTCTTAGAATTAACGGACCTTCCGGAATAAAAAGATGCATTGGCGTTTATGAATGTCAATGCTTCCTTTTTCCCACTCACTAACAGACCTGGTACGTATGGTTTCGTAGGACAGGCTCAGATCGCATGCGACTGTTAATAATGTTCCGGGGGAAAGCGTCCTCAGCAACAGGTCGAACAATTGTTGATTTCTGTACGGTGTCTCGATAAATATCTGTGTTTGGGCCTCTCTTTCTGATAGTTTTTCAAAATGCTTTATCCTGGTACGGCACTCTTTCTTATCAATAGGTAAATATCCGTGAAAGGCAAAACTTTGACCGTTCAGACCACTAGCCATCAATCCCAGGAAAACCGATGATGGACCTACGAGAGGTACTACCTTTATATTTTTATCATGCGCTAGCCTGACCAGTTCACTCCCGGGATCAGCGATACCAGGACAACCCGCATCAGAAAGTAGACCAGTATCATGTCCGGCTATACATGGTTCAAGGAATTCGGGTATTTCAGTATCCTGAGTATATTTATTCAGCTTGAAGAACTTAATCTTATTTTGAGACTTGCCGGGGACGATCTTTTTGATGAACCTTCGGGTCACTTTTTCATTTTCTACGATAAAATGATCGATATCGTTGATCTTCTTTCTGATAGATAAGGGAAGGACTTCTAAAGGTGGCTGTTCTCCCAGTCTTGAGGGAATGATGAACAACTTACCGGTTCGATCACTTTTATCCATTTTTTAGTTCTTTATCCACAAAGTTGCGGCAAGCTTTTGTGAGCATTGCATACACATCGTCAAATCCGGATGTTCCTCCAAAATAAGGGTCTGGTACATCCAGGTTCTCTCCAGGTATGGCATAGTTCAATATGAGTTTTACCTTATCCTTGTCTTGTTCATTTGAAGCTAAGGATACAATATCCTCATAGTTGTAGTTGTCCATAGCAAGGATAAAATCGTATCTTACAAAATCATCGGTCTTAAACTGTCTACCACGCTGATCGGTAATGTCCAATCCGTTCTTTTTAGCTACTTCAACACTTCTTTCATCTGGCGGGTCTCCTATGTGATAATCACCTGTTCCGGCAGAATCAACCACAACTTCTTCAGGGTCTACTAAGCTATCTAATATACCTTTTGCCAGTGGTGAGCGGCAGATGTTGCCTAAGCAAACGGTTAAAATGCGGGTCTTGGTCATTAGGAAATAAGTTTTTTATTTATATCCTCAACGAACTTTTTGAACTGCTTATCGGTCTGTTTAAGGTTATTAACGGTCTTACAAGCATGGAGAACAGTAGCATGGTCGCGATCGCCTATCTGCTTGCCAATGCTAGCCAGAGAAGATTTCGTTAGTTGTTTTGAAAAGTACATGGCGATTTGCCTGGCTTGTACGATATGCCTTTTTCTGGTCTTAGACTGTAAAGTATCAATGTCCATTTGGAAATAATCGCTCACGCTATCCTGGATATCCCTCACAGAGAGCTCTTTTTTGATATTCTTGACGTGATTCTCTACTATTTTCTTAGCCAGTGCAAGGTCTACCTCTCCTTTAGTGAAAGATGAATGAGCGATCAGGGAAATGATGGCTCCTTCAAGTTCGCGTATATTACTCTGAATGTTCCTGGCTACATAATCTATGATCTCATCGTTCATCTCAACGCCATCACGATATAATTTGTTCTTGATGATAAGAAATCGGGTTTGATAGTCTGGCTTTTGTAATTCTGCCGATAAACCCCATTTAAAGCGAGACAAGAGACGCTGCTCTATGTCCTGCATTTCTATAGGAGATTTGTCGCTGGTCAGGACCACTTGTTTCCCGTTTTGATGCAAGTGATTGAATATGTGAAAGAAAACATCCTGCGTTCCGCTTTTGCCTGATAATAATTGGATGTCGTCTACGATCAATACGTCGATCACCTGATAGAAATGGATAAAATCATTCCTGGTATTATTTTTAACGGATTCTATATATTGCTGTGTGAATTTATCCGTTGAAATGTAAAGTACGGTCTTGTCCGGATACTTTTCCTTGACCGCGACTCCTATGGCATGGGCCAAATGTGTCTTCCCTAATCCTACGCCACCATAGATCAACAAAGGATTAAATGACGTTCCGCCAGGCTTATTGGATACGGCATTACCGGCCGATCTAGCTAATCGATTGGATTCACCTTCCAGAAAATTATCAAAATTGTAGTTCGCATTGAGTTGTGAATCTATCTTAAGGTTCCTGATACCCGGAATGACGAAAGGATTCTTGAGTTGTGTGCTTTTTTCCTTTGATGGAAAACTAACATCTTGTTGACCTATCTTTTCGCGCTGAGAACTCGGTATCTTTTCCGTAAATGGTTTTTTACTTCCGTAAGTGTTCTCCATTTCTATGATGTAGGTCAACTTGGCCTTTTGCCCCAGTTCTTTACGCAATGCGGTCTTCAGCAATTTGACATAGTGTTCTTCTAACCATTCATAAAAGAACTTGGAAGGTATCTGAATGCTTAGGCAATCGTTGTTAAGCTTTACTGCCTTGATCGGCTCAAACCATGTTTCATAGGCTTGCGGAGTGATATTATCTTTGATGAATACCAGACAATTCTTCCATACCGATGCGGCAGTTCTACTCATATATAAATTGATCGTTTAGGTGGTTTACTTCAAATATGAGCACAAATATGTGAACATATTAGCTAATAAAAAAATCATTCACCTATTGGATTTATTGTTTTTTTTTATTAAATATTGCACTCATTATTAACATTGATTTGTTTGATTTTCAAACACAAAATTAAAGTAAGATACGTAGAGACCGATCAAATGGGCGTTGTACATCACAGCAATTATCCCATTTATTTTGAAGCCGCTCGTGTGGATTGGTTAGAAGAATTCAATCTGGCCTACCATCTACTGGAAAAGGATGGTTTGATGATGCCCATATATGATATGCAGTTAAAATATCACGCGCCGGCTTACTTCGGTGATGAACTATCGGTAGAAGTAGCATTGCAAGAACTAAAATTGACAAAGCTCAAATTCGATTATCGGATATTCAATCAGAACGATAGATTAATTACAACCGGAAGTACTACATTAGCGTTCCTGAACGCCTCTTCAAGGAAACCTGTCAAGTGTCCGGAATGGTTGCGGGAAAAACTTCAAAACGCTTTATAGTAGTCTGACCGCTACACCTTTGAGCAGTTCCAGTCTCTCTTTGATACTGGACGATCTTTCTACGTTTACTTCTAAGATGTATCTGCACTTCAGTTCCAACTCCTGATCCACGATAGATAGTTCTTCCCTTTTGACCAGTTTTAATACCTCGTTCATTTGTTCATAATTACATTTGACCTCCAGTTGATCTGTTATCTCCTTTTGGACGATCTTAGTTTCTTCCAGGCATAGTTTAGCCGTGGTCTTATATGCATGGATGAGCCCACCAACACCGAGTTTCGTACCGCCAAAATAGCGGGTTACTACAACCAGGACATTGGTGATATCAAAGCCATATATCTGTCCATAAATAGGCTTTCCAGCGGAATTTGTGGGCTCTCCATCATCATTATACCTGATATAAGGCTCATCGTGTCCAAGAGAATATGCATAACAATGATGATTCGCCTTGGGATGGTCTTCTTTCACCTCTATCAGCCTTTGTCTTACTTCTTCCTTATTTTTTATGGGAAATGCATCACCTATGAACTTGCTGCCACGGTCTTTGAACAAATGACCTTTTGCTTTTCTCTTTATTGTCTTATAAGTCAATGCCTTGCTCATTCCTGATAACTTGATAATGCCACTATACCGATCGCTATGACGGCCATTAAAACGCCTATTCTGTTCTGTTTTTCGAGCCTCTCACTAAAGACAATTATACCGATCATCGTAGATAATAATACGATCGATACATTATTGATGACGAAAACGGCCGCATCGGTAAAACCGCTATGGCGAAGTGCTTCAATGAAAAAATGGATCGAAAAGTAATTAGGTATGCCAAGGGCGATGCCTGCTATAACAGATCTGAACGCGAACTTCTTATAACGGATAAAACATTGTAAGATATAGGCCATGACTCCAGTTAAACCTGCAAAAAGAAATACTGAGGAAGAAAAATAGGCCACTTCGTCGCTTTCTACATAGCTTGCTTCTAGGTACTTGATCGTACTCTCTACCACGCCGCTGCCTAAGAATACCAGAAAAGGCAGTAAAGTGATAAAACCAGCTGCTCGCAGGTTCGTGTTCTTTGTGATGGATACCAGGTAAACTGAGGCCAGGGCAAGCAATATTCCAGTCACTTTCAGGATGCTGAGCGGTTCATCATAATAGAAGATAACGAACAGCACCGGCAGGCTTAAGCTCATCTTACTTGCTACGGAAACCACGCCAAGTCCATGATGATGAGTGGTCTGCACCATCAAATAGAAAACCAGGATAAAAAGGACACCCAGCACAGCGGAACCAATGAACCACGGTTCCGATGTCACTTCAGCAAAAAAGTTCCTGTTGACACTTAAACTGCTCCCCAGGATAAATGCCATAATATAATTGATGATCAATGCCTGAAGTTGGTCCACATTATATTTCCCGATCCATTTGAATACCATATATATCAGGCAACTGGAAATAATGCTCAGTAGAAGATAGATCATAGAATGTCATTTTTAATAGAAAAAAGATCGGTCACATCTTGCTTTTGCTCGTTAAGGTGCCAGATATTGAAGCCCATTTTTTCTGCGGTTAGCGTATGTTCCATGGTATCATCAATGAACAAGGTCTCTTCAGGCTTTGATCCGTTTTCGTTAACCACGAATTGAAAAATGTCTGCATCGGGTTTTCTACGACCGATCGCATAAGAAAGATAGAACTTATCAAAGCAAGCCCGGAATTCATCAAATGAAGCAAGATTGGCCCGAACCCATTCGATATGCAGTTCATTGGTATTGGATAAAAGGATGAGCTTATATTTCCCATTAGCGCTCAATTCCTTCAGGAAGTGCATCCGGTGCTCCGGCAGATCGCCAAGCATGGCATTCCAGGCATTGATGAACTTATGTTCTGTCAAAGCTTGTGATTCCTTTAAATGTCGCTGAATAAAAGCGTCTGTACTTATCTCGCCTTTTTCATATTGATGATGCAAGGCTTGAATTGCTGTAGGCAATCCTTTTGGGAAGTAGTTTTGAAGATGTTTTTTCGTGGCGGCCTTATCCAATTCCAGAAAAACACCACCAAAATCAAATAATAGGGTTTTGATCATTTTGAAATATTTCTAATCGATCTTGATGTAATTGTTTGGAGTAGAGCATCTTTCCTTTCTTTTCAGCTGACCTGATACCTTCATGAAGAAGCTTATCAGATGTAAAGGTACGTGCCTCATCCCAGGTTCCGTCATCTATAAAGGATTGATGTGTTTCTGCTCCGCCTTCTACTAATATGGATTGGATATTCTTATTGTGGCAAACTTCCATGATCTGTGGGATGATATTCCGCTCGAGGTCTATATAATAAACATTCGCAGTATCTCTTACTTTTGATGATCTCTTATCGGCAAACACAAGGCTTGTTCCATTATCTTTGAATAATTTATCATTTTCAGGGATATCTAAATTTGGGTCAATGATCAATTTGATCGGTGAACTGCCTTTCCATTTTCGTGTTGTCAGACTAGGTTTGTCCTTGAGCGCTGTATTTTTTCCTACCAGAATGGCTTGCTCTTCCGCTCGCCATTTATGCGCGATCTGATGACTGAACATATCTGATATCTTCAACGCTTCACCTGTTCTTTGGTTCATTGTTGCGATAAATCCATCAGCGGTCTGCGCCCATTTCAGGATAACATAAGGTCTTTTGCGCTGATGGAAGGTAAAGAACCTTTTATTGAGCTCACGTGCTTCTCGTTGCATTATACCTAAATGGACATTGATCCCGGCCTTTTTCAGTTTAGCGATCCCTTTTCCGTTAACTTCTTCAAAATCATCTGCGCTGGCGATAACCACCTCAGGTATCTTATGTTCTATGATCAAGTCACTACAGGGTGGCGTTTTACCATGATGACTACACGGCTCTAAGCTCACATATAATGTAGATGATAACAAAAGGTCCTTATTTACTACGCTATTAATAGCCTTTACTTCAGCGTGGGACTCACCGGAACGCCGATGCCAACCTTCGCCAATGACCTTATCCTTATGAACGATAACACAACCTACCATAGGATTAGGAAAGGTCGTTCCCAGCCCTTTTTTAGCAAGGTATAAACAGCGGTTCATGTATTTTTCACGTATCTTCACGCGCCAAAAATAGCGTAAAAATACGAGATGTATCCCATGCAGATCAGGCCTATACAACAAGCTGATAATGCGGCAACCGCAAGGATGATCCGCCAGGTATTACTAGAACAAAAGGCACCAAGGAGCGGCACGGCTTATGCTGATCCCTGGCTGGACCAGCTTTATGAATTCTATGATAAGCCTGGATTTGAATATTTTCTATTGATCAATGAAGGAAGTGTGGTAGGCGGTGCCGGTATTGCACCTTTAGAAGATGATGATACGACCTGTGAGCTCCAAAAGATGTATTTTCAACCCGAAGTTCGAGGTCGTGGAGCGGGAGAGAAGATGATCACAAAATGTTTGGACTTTGCCCGTGAAAACGGCTTCAAGCGATGTTATATCGAGACCTTACCGTGGATGAAGGCGGCCCAAAAACTCTATCACCGTAATGGTTTTCAGCGAATAGACCATAGAATGGGCAACACCGGTCATTATTCTTGTACGGTCTTCTTACTTAAACAATTGTAGCTCTATGGAAATATCACTAAGCGAATTGAAAAAAGAACTACTGGAAAAAACACAGAATATATATTCCGATAATGAAGCAAAAACGATATTTGTTTGGTTGATAGAGCATTATTTTCATGCGACTTCTAAGGACTTTCTGATGGACAAACGTGTTTCTATTGCTACTGATACCTTTTTAAAATATCAAAAGGCGATATCCAGATTGATCCATGGCGAACCTATACAATATATCCTGGGTTACACAGAATTCTTCAATTGCAGGATACAGGTGAATAAGGATGTCCTGATTCCCAGGCCGGAAACTGAGGTCCTCGTCGATTGGGTCGTATCGGACGTGCAGCAAATGCATGTATCTGATGACTTAAGGATCGCGGATCTGGGCACCGGAAGTGGCTGTATCGCGATCGCGCTGGCATCTCAACTTCAAAATCCGGTATCGGCGATAGATGTATCACCAGATGCTATAAAATTAGCCAGAAAGAATGCTGCATCAAATCAAGTGAATATCGGTCTGCAAGAGCTGGACCTTGAGCATTTGTACGATATGAAAGGAAGACCAGACATCATTGTTTCAAATCCACCTTATGTCATGACCATAGAAAAAGAACAATTAGAAACTAATGTCATCGACCATGAACCGCACATAGCATTGTTCGCCGAAGATCCGCTATATTTTTATGAATTGATCTTCAAATATGTAAAAAGACATACAAAAGTGAAATATGTTTACCTGGAGCTTAATCACCTAACCGCCGATCAGGTAGCAGGTCTTTTCCGTTCCATCGATCATGATGGATGCCAAATCAGAAAAGACATGCGTGGTTACAAGCGATATTTAAAATGGTACAGAAAATAGATTTATTAATTTTACCCCAAATATAGAGCTGCGATGAAATCAGTTAAGGAAGAAATTGAGCAACTTAGAGCAGAACTGCATCACCACAACTATAATTATTACGTGCTGGATAAGCCCGAAATAGACGATCAGGGATTTGATGAGCTGCTTAAAAAACTACAGCAACTAGAAGAAGAACATCCGGAATACAAGGATGCCAATTCACCCACGCAAAGAGTTGGTGGTCAGGTTACCAGAGACTTTCCTACGGTCAAACATGATCAACCGATGTATTCGTTAGCCAATTCATATAGCAAAGAAGAAATGCGGGATTGGTTAAAACGCATTAAAAAATTAACCGATAATGATATAGATTTTGTTTGTGAGCTCAAATATGATGGTGCGTCTATAAGTTTGACCTATGAAAACGGAGAATTCTTGAGAGCTGTCACTCGAGGCGATGGTGTTCAGGGCGATGAGATCTCTGCGAACGTTAAGACCATTCCGAGTGTTCCGCTGAAGCTTAAAGGAGTTGATCATCCATCCAGATTTGATATTCGTGGGGAGATCGTCATGCCGCATGAAGGTTTTGCTAAACTGAACGCTGAGCGTGTGGAAAGAGGTGAAGAACCTTATGCTAATCCGCGCAATACGGCATCTGGTAGTTTAAAATTGCAGAACAGTGAAGAAGTGGCAAGAAGACCACTGGTTTGTTTACTATACAATCTATCAGGAAATGACCTGAAGGTAAAAACTCAATATGAGTCGCTTGAGAAAGCCAGAAAATGGGGTTTTTATGTACCCAAGGAATCTATAAAGGCAGCCACTATCGATGAGGTCTTCCAATTCATCGATCTTTGGGAAGAAGAACGTCGTAAACTACCCTATGAAACTGATGGTGTGGTTATTAAGATCAATGATCTGGCCACCCAGGAAGAGCTTGGTTATACTTCTAAATCACCACGCTGGGCGATGGCCTATAAGTTCAAGGCCGAGCAAGTGAGTACCACCTTGAATAAGATCACCTATCAGGTAGGCAGAACAGGGGCGATTACACCGGTAGCTAATTTGCAACCGGTACAATTGGCCGGTACGACTGTAAAAAGAGCTTCCCTCCATAACGCCGATCAGATAGAGAAACTAGATGTAAGGGAAGGCGATGATGTTTTTGTAGAGAAAGGTGGTGAAATAATCCCGAAGATCATTGCAGTAGATTTTTCAAAACGTGATGCGTCTTCAACTCCTACTCAATACATTAAGGATTGTCCGGAATGTGGTACTAGGCTTATCAGGAAAAAAAACGAAGCGGTACACTTCTGTCCTAATGAAGACGGTTGTCCACCTCAGATCATCGGTAGGATCCAGCATTTTATCTCCCGTAAGGCGATGGATATAGAAGGTCTGGGCGGAGAAACCATTGCGCTTTTGGTACGGGAAGGTCTGGTTCAAAATTACGCGGACCTCTATCAGTTGACCGTCAATGATGTTCTGCCTTTGGAAAGGATAGCAGAGCGATCGGCCAATAATATGGTCAATAGTATTTTGCGGTCTAAAGAAGTTCCCTTTGAGCGCGTTCTCTATGCATTGGGTATCCGTTATGTAGGAGAGACGGTAGCGAAGAAATTAGCCGCATATTTTAAGAACATCGATGCCATTGCTCATGCAAGTGAAGAAGAGTTGACCGCTGTAGATGATATAGGAAAGCAGATCGCAGAAAGTATCGTCAGATTTTTCCAAGATCCAAAAAAACAATCGATCATATATCGACTAAGGTCTCAGGGATTGAACATGAAGATCGAAGAAACAACTTCTCAAAGTCCGCAAGTATTAGCTGATAAAAAATTCGTCATTTCCGGTGTCTTTGAGGATCATTCACGAAAAGAACTACAAGACCTGATAGAAGAATATGGTGGTAAAAAGACCGGTTCCTTGTCAAAAAATACGGATTATCTTCTCGCCGGCGAGAATATGGGTCCATCTAAGCTCAAGAAGGCAGAAAACCTCAACGTTCCTGTTATAAGTGAAAAAGAATTCCTGGCCATGGTCGAATAGTCTTTAAAAAATTATAAAATAGCTTTTATTTTGATCCTCTATCATTTATTTTAGTAATAAAATTGTTGACCATGGAATCAAAAATAACTACCGATGCGAAACATGGAGAAGCAAGAATATTTGAAAATCCTTTATTGGAAAGACTGACCAAGACCAACCCTGAACAAAATATTTTCGTTTATGGAACTGTTATTACCTTGCTGATAGCTTATGCACTTGTAGAAGTTGAGGTACAGGCCTCTATCTTTTTGGGTTTGTTCTTTTTGGGGATGCTATTTTGGACCTTATCAGAATATCTTCTGCACAGATTCTTATTCCACTGGGTGAGCAAATCCAGTTTCGTGCAGCGATTTCATTTTATCATGCACGGCTCTCATCATCAATTCCCTAGAGACAAGTCTAGACTTCTAATGCCGCCGGTCCCAGGACTTATTATGGCTACATTGCTATTCCTTTTGTTCTATACTATATTTTATTTGTTTGGAATTAGTTGGGTAACCTATGGATTTTTTCCAGGCTTCTTCAGTGGATATCTAATGTATTCCTTTGTTCACAGAGCGATACATACGAAACGTCCTCCTAAACGTTTCAAGCATTTGTGGTTGCACCACAATCTACATCATTTCAAATATCCGGATAAGGCTTTTGGGGTTTCTGGTAGGTTCTGGGATAGGGTTTTTGGAACCATGCCACCCAGAAAATGATCAGCTTGCTATTTTATTGAGCATCCCTTTAAAAATAAAGAAGTGGAAAGGTAGCATACTATACCAGTATATCCTTCCTTTCAAGCCTAAAGGTCTAAAAGTGGCGTTCTGATGAAGATAATTGTCCTCATCGATATAGAATTCCAGCCAGGCTTCACCAGGAACTTTCATTTCAGCGAAAAGGAGCAACCTCGGCTGTTCCTTATCGGCTAAAAGAACTCTCCAGAAATCCAATGCATCCCCAGGATAGATCCTTTCCGGGCTTGTTCTACCTCTTCGTAGGCCTACACCACCGAATAATTTATCTATGAAACCGCGTATCTTCCATAGGAGATCAGCATAATACCAACCGTTATTTCCGCCTATGGCCCATATTTTTTCGGTCGTTCCTGCTCTGCTCTTTATCTTCTTCTTTTGATGGTCATACAGGCAGCCATAAGAAGGTACTTGTATATATTTATTCAGGTTTTTCTCGGAAAATCTTCCAGCGATCTTAGAATCCTTCCAGCTGGAGATGACCTGATTTTGCTCTATTTTCACAAATGCTAATTCTATAGCTTTACGATAGGAAATGGTATCGATTCCCAGCATTTCCTTCAGTTCATTGTTCCTGGCCGTGACTTCTACCTTCATGCTATCTACCAGATTAATGGCCAATTTATAGGAAGTTGCCGTTACAAAATAAAGCCAATAGGAGGAAAGCTTTGGCGTCATGACCGGTACAGTGATAAATAATATTTTTAAACCTCTTACATCCGCATAGATCTTCATCATCTCTTTATAGGAAAGTACGTCTGGTCCGCTGATATCAAATGATCGGTTATAACATTCTTTTCTTTTGATGACACCGTTCAGGAATTTGAGAACGTCGCGTATGGCGATCGGTTGGCATTTCGTCTTCACCCATTTAGGCGTAATCATCACGGGTAGTTTTTCGCAAAGGTCCCTAAGGATCTCAAAGGAAGCACTTCCAGAACCAACGATGATCCCGGCTCTTAGCACCGTTAAATTATAGTTGCCTTTATAAAGAATGCGCTCAACCTGCTTTCTGGACTGCAGATGTTTAGAAAGCTCTTCCTCGTTTACGATACCGCTAAGGAATATGACTTGCTGTAATTTATGTTGTTCTTTTACGAGTTTATTGAAATTCTCCGCAATTTTTTGTTCTAGGATATCAAAGTCTGAGGTTGAACCCGACATGGAATGTAAGAGATAATAAGCGATGTCAATATCATTAGGAAGTGGATCTGCCTCCTCTGGTTTAAGGAAATCTATTTCTACGATCTCTATTCTTTCTTTCGTTTCGCTATCAATCGATAACCTATCTGCACTTCTGACCGCGCAAACTATTTCATGCCCTTCACCCAATAACTGAGGTAGCAAACGCATACCTATATAGCCATTTGCTCCTGTGAGTAATATCTTCATCTAATAATAACTTTGGTCCGTCCCTTTAACAGCTTGCTGATATTGGAGTATCTTCTTCATGAACGTGTGGGTTCTTTTTTCTTTAACCTCTACTTTAATGAAGTAATTATCCATGAATATGGAATAAATATTGGATTGCCCTTTATATAATTTTAATTTATAATACGGGATGATTAATGCGTAGGTTTCTAATATTGATCTAAAGGACACTAATATACCTTTTGGCCTGAGTTCTATGCTACAAACGTTGAGGTTGTTGTCTAATATCAACAAATTGTGGATTTGAATGCTCGCTGAGCTAATTTTCAACTTCCCAGAGCCTATACCGCTCATCTTTAAACGTTCAACGAGTGAAAAGGGTTTGCCTATCTTTTCGTTGATATCTTCAGTAATCGACTTCCTGTTATATGATATATTGAGCAACATTTTTTTTGTTTGAAAGATACTTATTAATTAAGAATGTTAGCATTATGTCTCCTAAATTTTAAATTATCTTTGCATTTATCAAAAAATTCATATGCGAATAAAGCAATCCCTAAGCGATCAAATTAGTAAGTGCATTGCGGAGAACTATGATGTTCCGGTCCAGGAATTCGAGTTCCAGGCTACAAGAAAGGAGTTCAGGGGCGATCTTACGGTCGTGCTCTTTCCATTATTAAAAAAGCTAAGAACGAACCCTAAGGACCTGGGATTGATAATAGGTGATCATCTGAAGAAGAATACTGACCTTGTAGAAGATTTTGCTATAATACAGGGATTTCTAAACCTCATTTTCTCTAATGACCACTTCCTGGACCATTTGAATGAGATAAGAAAAGATGAAAAATACGGGTTTTCAAAGACAAAACATCCTAAAGAGGTTATCGTAGAGTTCTCTTCACCTAATACCAATAAACCATTACATTTAGGACATATCAGGAATAATCTGCTAGGTTTCTCAGTATCCAGGATATTAGAAGCGAATGGACATTCTGTGGTCAAGACCCAGATCATAAATGATCGTGGGATCCATATTTGTAAGTCTATGGTAGCGTGGCAGAAATATAGCGATGGTGAAACCCCGGAAAGCAGCGGTTTAAAAGGAGATAACCTTGTAGGGAAATATTATGTGAAGTTCGATGAGATGTACAGAGCTGAAGTGCAAAACCTCAAGGAAAAAGGTCATTCGGAAAAGGAAGCTGCCAGGGAGGCACCTATCCTTAAGGAAGCACAGGAGATGCTCAAAAAATGGGAAGATGGAGATGAAGCGGTAATGAGCTTATGGAACAAGATGAACAATTGGGTTTATGCGGGTTTTAGAGCTACCTATCAAGACCTGGGAGTTCATTTTGATAAGAACTATTTTGAAAGTGAGACCTACCTTGTTGGTAGGTCGTTCGTAAAAAAAGGCCTAAAAGAAGGATACTTCTTTGAAAAGGAAGATGGAAGCGTTTGGGTAGATCTGTCTGATGAAGGTCTTGATGAGAAACTACTGCTTAGAGCAGATGGAACCGCTGTGTATATAACCCAGGACATCGGTACCGCCATAGAGCGAGTAAAAGACTATAATATCGATAAAATGGTCTATACCGTTGGTAATGAACAAGATTATCATTTCAAGGTATTGTTCATTATCCTGAAGAAGTTGGGTTTTGATTGGGCGGATCAATTATATCATTTAAGCTACGGAATGGTCAATCTCCCGGAGGGTAAAATGAAAAGCAGGGAAGGAAAAGTTGTTGATGCTGACGACCTTATGAAAGAAATGACCAATACTGCCCAGGAGATAGGGGAAGAGCTTGGGAAGTTAGAAGGTTATGATGAGGTTCAAAAACTTAAACTTTTTAGAGAAATAGGACTAGCAGCCCTGAAGTATTTCATATTAAAAGTAGAACCTACGAAGAACATCATCTTCAACCCTAAGGAGTCCGTGGATTTTCAGGGCAATACAGGACCATTCATCCAGTATACCTACGCCAGGATACAGTCTATACTTAGAAAGACAACTTTTAATATTGATGAAAAAGTATCAGATCACCAACTGAATACAAAAGAACGCGAACTCATGAAATCGATGATGGAGTTCCCGGAGACCGTTCAGCAAGCCGGCGAGCAGCAAAATCCTGCGCTAATCGCTAATTTTAGCTATGAACTAGTCAAAAAGTTCAACTCGTTCTATCAGGAACATCCAATACTGGGTGATAATGACCATACGACCAAAGTTTTTAGGGTACAATTGGCCAAATCCGTTGGTCAGACCATTGAAAACGCCTTTTATCTTTTAGGCATCAACGTTCCAGAAAGGATGTGATCTTTAGTTCCGACCGTTTTCATCAGGATATAGGTCCTGTACCGGCGTGCTTTGCCAAATTTCTTTCGTATCAATATCCATAATACTTATGGATCCTTTGAAGGCCGCTCCAGTATCAATATTCCATAGGTTCTTTACGTTCATCGGCTGATAATGACCATAGCGTGTGGTTGGGGTATGTCCTATGTAGATCTCATGGAACAATTTTAATCGTTCCGGGTAGAAGGGGCTTTCTTCATCAAGGTTATGGTCCAGCGACAATGCCATTTCCCAGAGGCTCCTATCCCAGTAGACTACGTTTGGATAGAATTCATAAGAAGGTCCGTTCAGGTTAGAAAAACCTCCGTGAACGAACAAACGGTTCTTTTCATCTATATGATAATTGATCAGCGACTGGAAGAAGTCCACATGAGGTTCTTTATCTTCCTGACCATACCGATGGTAGGATTCAATGGTAGATAATCCGCCACTGTTCAGCCATTGTTCATTGGATTTACCGAATATCATCCATTGAGCCGCCAGATCATCGTGATTACCTCTTAGGAAGATACAGGTGTGTTCTTTTTTCAGAGCTATCAAATAAGCAACTACATCTGCTGAATCGCTCCAGCCATCTACATAATCTCCCAGAAATATCAGATAATCGTCCTCAGCTGGACGCACATCTTCGATAACCTCCTTTAAAGCTTTATAACCTCCGTGTATATCGCCTACTACTAAACTTCTTCCCATTAATTGTATTTTATTTTCCTGAGTATCCTTACGCTATCTTTATAGTGTTTGTATGTTGTTCTATCCGTTGATCTAATATATTCTTTCATTTCGTATAGATCATCCATCGCCGTATTAAAACCATTCAAATAACAAATTAAATAGATAGAAGGTAGATTTCTGAGCTCATCGAGCTCAGATCCGTTAATTTGCCTCTTATTTTTAATCTTTTTTAATAATTGTCGTCCAGAATTAAAGATATGATGAAGGAATTCTTTTTTGAACCTAGGCGGTTCAAAGACCAGTTCACTACGGATATCGTACATCATATTATCATTGAAACTAATATATACCTTTTCTAACGGGTAGTTCTTGTAATCCTTACCTATGCAGAGCCGCACGTATTCCAGTATGCGGAATTCATCTTCCATCACCTGCATCTGTACCTGGTCCTGGTCTGAATAAAAGAGTTTTACCTGTTCGTTGACCAACTGGATGTTCACCCTTGTGTAAAAATCCTCGTTGTTCAACCTTGTCTTCTTGCCGGCATAGCATAGAACAAAATATTCTTTAAAAACCTGATATCTAGGTTGATAATCCTTGTTATGTTCCATAAAATCAAACACACCGTCCAGGGTCATTTTGATATTGTTCTGCGAATGGTCTTCTATAGACCTTACTATTTTGGAATTTATATCCTTTACCTTAATATCAAAAACTTTGGGTTTGCTGATGCTTCCTTCTCTGAAGAATACCATGCCTCCATAATATTTCCAGATGTTCTTACGTAGTGCACAGATATTATCATCGTTCCTCGGTCTTATGCTAACAAGTCCCACCACTTTATCTTCCGGTAAATGGGGAAAAGGGATGTTCTCGTAAGCGATGATCGGAGCGTTGTCCAGATAAGCGTTCACCAGGTTCTGTATCTTACTATCATCAAAGAAGTCCACTCCAATGATCTCATTTGTGGTATCTTTTACGCCGATCACCAGATATGAATTGTTCTTTGGATTGCTGTTCGATAATCCACAGATATGTTTTAAGAACTTGGCTTTGCCCTCTCTTGAAGCAAAGTTCAATTTTAACTTTTTATCATAAAAACTATTCTCATCATTATGGGCGAGCAAGTTCTTAATGAGCAATCGCTTATTGATCATAATGATCAAAGGTAACTTATTTGATTGATACAAGAAGCCTTGAATGAGCCAGAACTATGAGGATCTAATCGACTTCTTTTCCTCTTGCCATTTCCCAGAGATAGAACCATTCTTCCCGATTGATATTAAAGGTGTAGGCCTTTTGCATTTCTTTTATCCTTTCGATGTTGGTACTTCCAAAAACTGGATAGACCGGAAGCGGTAATTGAAGTAACCAATTGATCATAATGGTCGATGAGCTCACTTGGTATTTGTAGGCTATTAGGTCAACTGCTTTCACCAGTTTGTCATCCTTATTGCGCTGATAAAGGTCGCCTAATGGTTTCCACGCCATTAATTTTATTCCGAATTCTTTCATCTTATCGATAGTGCCATTTTCTAAAGCATTTGAATTTGTCAGGGACAGCTCTATCTGATTGAAGGCGATATCTGTATAAGAGAGCATGGTCTCTAACTGGAAAGCATTCCAATTAGAAACACCAAATAACCTTATCCTACCCGCTTTTTTTAGTTCATTTATAGCCTGTACCACCTTCATTTCGTTCATCAATGGACTTGGTCTATGGAGCAAGAGTGCATCTATATGTTCACAATCTAATTTGCTGATCGAGCTATTTACTGAATTGATAATATGATCATGATCATATTGATAATGTTTGATGTTTGTTCTTCTTTTTTCACCGGGTATCTGCAAACCTAATTTTGTACATATATGATAATTTTGCCTGGCCATTCCCAAATATTTTACGGCATTTCCAAATTCAGCTTCCGTTGTATATTCTCCATAGATGTCTGCATGGTCAAAGAAGTGGATGCCGTTTTCAATAAGGTCATTGATCAGTGAAGCCATTTGTTCCTTAGAAAGTTGCTTTCCCCATTTTCCCCAGCGCATACAACCGCTCACGAGTTGAGGTTCATCAGTCTTTTTCATTTTTTCCATTTGCTTCTCTTAGGCTTCCTATCTTCATTATCATCTTCATTCTCTTCTATAACATTGATCTGTGGTCGAGGCATTCTTTCCTTTTTCGAGACGCTTTTTTCAAGTGAAAGCAGCAAGGAGGGAAGCAGGATGATATTAGCGAGCATGGCGAACAAGAGTGTGGCAGACACTAATCCGCCTAAAGCCACCGTTCCGCCAAAACCACTTATCATAAAGACCGAGAACCCAAAGAACAAAACAATGGACGTATAGAACATACTTACCGTTGTCTCTCGCAATGCCGGATAGACCGCACGTTTAATGCTCCAGTTCCTTACCTTAAGTTCTTGTCTGTATTTGGCTAAGAAATGTATGGTATCATCTACGCTAATGCCAAAGGCAATGGAAAACACCAGGATCGTGGAAGGTTTTATAGGAATAGAAAAGAAGCCCATCATACCTGCGGTTATCAGTAAGGGTAATAAATTAGGGATGAACGATATGAGGATCATCCGGAATGAACGGAACATCCAGGCCATTAGTATGGCGATGAGCAGAATAGCAATACCTAGCGAAATAAATAGATTGATGACCAGATAACGGGTTCCTTTCTGGAAGATCAATGCTTTTCCAGTAAGCTTTACCTCATATTTATCCTTTGGGAAGATCTTGTTGATCTTTGGGATCAATGTAGATTCTATCGCTTCCATCTCTTCAGTGCCTACATCCTTCATATAGGTCGTCATTCGCGCATATCTACCATCTTTGCTGATATAATTATCAAATTTGGTGGACTTTTGTTTAAGGCTTTTCACATAAGGCAGAATGAATGTCCGCTCCTGTCTGTTAGGAAGCTGATAATAATCAGGATTTCCATTATAAAAAGCCTGCTTGCTATATTTGGCCAGTCTTAGAATGGAAACTGGCGACGAAAGCTCATCAAAGTCCTCCAGGGTTACCTTTAGTTTTTGCATTCTTTTTAAGGTAGAAAGCCTGGTGATCTGTTTCTCTTTCTTGGCATCGATCAATATTTCCAAAGGCAGTATTCCGTTGAACGAGTTCTCAAAGAATAGTATGTCTTCGTAAAAACCTGCTTTCTTGGGCATATCTTCCAGCATGCTGCCGGATATTCTGATCTGATAGATGCCAATGATGCTCAATACCAGGATGCCAACTGCTGAAAAATAGACCGCAGGTCTGTGATGTCTTACTGTATTTTCTATCTTTTGGACGATCTTATTGATCCATTTCTTTCGTAAATGTTTAAGATGTTTTTCCTTGGGCGATGCCATATAACTATAGGCGACCGGAATGATCAAAAGACTTAAAATGAAAATGGCCACGATGTTCAATGATGCTAGTATACCGAATTCCTGAAGTAGCTCGCTCTTTATGAAGATGAACGTAGCAAATCCCGATGCTGTTGTAAGATTCGTCATCAAAGTAGCATTCCCGATCTTCGCGATGACCCTTTGTAACGATCGAGCTTGATTCCCGTGCTTTTTTATTTCCTGTTGATACTTATTAATAAGGAAAACGCAATTAGGGATACCTATGACAATGGTCAACGGCGGTATGATAGAAGTGAGGATAGTGATCTCATAGCCCAATAAGCCTAAAAAACCAAAAGCCCACATCACGCCTACGCTAACGGTGATCATCGCGATAAAGGTCGCACGGAACGAACGGAAAAAGAAGTAGAAAATGATCAGGGTGACCAGTAATGCTCCAACAATAAAAACACCTATTTCATCGCCGATGTATTTTGAATTTAAAGTTCTTACATAGGGCATACCTGAAATATGGACCTCGATATCGTTCTCTTTTTCAAATTGCTCCACCAGCGGAATGATATCATTTAAAACGAGGTCGCGCCGGGCTTTCTTGTTGACGATCTTCTTTTTTAAATATACAGCGGTTTGGATCGTTCGATGTTCCTTATTAAAAAGCAGACCTTCATAGACCGGCAATTCATTAAAGAGCTTATCTTCAAGTCGTTCAAGTTGTTTTTGCTCCAGGTCAGATGCTCCTTTTAAGATACGTTTGAACTCGAACTCCTTTTTTTTCTCGATCTTCTTGAGGACCTCAAGGTCTGTAATACCAAAGCTGTAATCTACTTCTTCAAAATTGGAAATATCTTGTTTAAGTTCATCCCATGCTTTAAACTTTTCCGTTGTAAACAACTTGCTATCAGCCGTTCCTATCACGATAACATTCCCTTCTTCTCCAAAGACTTCTACAAATTCATCGTAGCTTTTGTTGATAGGATGGTCCTCTGGCATCAGGTTAGCCTCTGTGTAAGAAACCCTGATATTCTTCCATTGTAAGGCCAATAGAATGGTTACAATGACCAGAAAAGCTATAACGATTATGCGATTTCTTAAAATTGACCCGGCAAGGGTGTTCCAGAAGCCAAAACTTAAGAACTTTTTCATGTGGAATTATAAAGTTGCAAATGTAAAAAACCTCAATCGCATAATGTCCTTTCGTTCCTAAATGTTAAAGTAAAAAGTGAACTTGAAAGATAAATTATCCTTAAGGTCCGGTAGATGATATGCTCCATATCTATAGGCAAAGCTTAAACCGAATCCGGCATATATCTTATTAAGCTCCAGGCCAACTTCATTAAAACCTTTATCCATGGTAGAAAAATTCACACCTTGATGGTTCTCGCGGTCCTTGAAATCCCCAATGCCATGCCGGGAAATGAACACCAGTTCTGGTTGGATCGCATCGGATATGTGGAATGGTCTCAGCTGATGTTTGAAATGTAGAAATGCTAATCGCGTAGAGAAAAACTCATTAAAGAACATCGTTTCAAAACTCTTTACGCCGGCAACAGAAAACCGTTCTATGAGCTTACCTTTAACTGGATTATTAGGAAAAGCATGATAAGCGTGGGTTAAAGGAACATCACCCAAAGCTAAATTGGATTCTAGTAGAACATCGGTTTTCGCTCCACTATACCAGTTTTTGATATAGTTCACCTTAAAGTTGATCTTCGTGAAGGAGAAATCATCTATTCCAACATCTCCGCCAAAAGCTTGTGTGAGCTGTAGGGATAAGAAGGGTGATCGCTTACTTACTTCATTTACTTTTTGATTAGCTAAAAGGTATTTATTGTTGGGCATCCATCTAAGACTTGTTTGATATTTGTTCAGGTTATAATAAGCGATGGACCTATTGTTTAACAGGAACCTATAATCAGATGTGGTCTCTATCTGATCGTAAGATATCCTAAAGTCTGACAACAACCTGGGAAGTAATCTACTTTGTAGTCTTATAGCGGAAGATCGCTCTTTGTAAAAAAAGATGATGTTTACCAATCGAGGTTCGAATAGCGAATAAACTCGTTCATCTGTCAAATAGGAAGTGTTCCCTACTTCCCGCACATCATCCGTATAATTTAGTTTTAACCAGGTATTCTTGTCCTTATCTACCTTGAACTGGGTATTAATGCCGAACTTAATATTCTCATCTTTAGTACCATAGGCTGTATAACCGCCCAACCTGAACCGTTTAGATAACCTTGAGTTGGTCTGACCGCCAAACCCAAGTCTTAAGCCTTCAAAATTGTTGACTTTGATAAGTGTCTTTAGGTCAATGTTCCATAAATTTACGGGCAGAAAACCATCATTCACCCTTGTTACCCGATAGATGTTATTTTTAACTTTTTCGCTAAGGTTCACACTATCAAAGTCCCTTATCAACTTTTCTTCTTCATCTGTGTAGTTGAGCTTACTTACCTTTTTAAAGTTCTTCGTATCCGTGCTATCGGTAAGACTTATATGATAATCCTGACCTTGCGCTTGATTCGGTCTCTTCTGATGATCAAAATATCGGATGGATGCTGTAAGACTTCTGGTCTCTTCATCGGATAGACTACTTTTCTTTTGAAGTAACCCCAGATCGATAAGACCGCTGAATACAGCAAACCGTTTTCCTCCTTTCCCAGGTTTCATCTGTAAGAAATAATCTATTGGCATCCATTTTTCTAAGGAGGCCTTGTATTCATATCTAAAACTACCTAATATCTTGATCCTTTTATCATGCTGAATGGATATGTGCTTTATGGCATGGTCTTTTTTATCGATGGTCAAATTTCCCTTGAGGAAATTGCCTTTTCTATTTGAGCTAAACCGTATGATATAAACATCCTTTCTTGATGCAACGAGTTGATACGTATATTTTCCCATATTGCTTAACGACAATGGACTGGCATAGGTTTCATTAAAGAAGACAAAATCGCTCCTGAACCAATTAAAGCTGAATATCTTCGTGGCCAGGACCTCGTTCAGTGGCTGTTCAAAACCTAAGGTACGCTGGTCGATGATCTTTTCGTTCAATTGATACTTATGTTTAAATAGATGATCACTGATCCTTTCCGAGTAGAAGATCTTTGACCGGTCAATGTCCTGACCTGAAAATCTGGGGCTGATGTTGACCTTATAATGGGATTTGAAGTAAATTGGCCTATCCTTATCAGGAAGATGATTATCGCTGGCATTATGTACCACCATTCTGATGATCTCCTTTGCATCAGTTGAATCCTTCACTTGATTTGGGGAATCATAAGAAAATGATCTGCCTGTAGAGAGCAACAAGCAAAACAATGTGATATAAGAGAGGTTTTTCAATTGGATCAGGAGATAAGCGAGCAATATCAAACGGTCATGATTTCTTCCTTTTTGTGTTCAAAGATATCATCGACCTTAGCCGTGTATTTATCGGTTAATTTTTGGACCTTATCTTCTGCATCGTTGAGCTCATCTTCAGAAATATCGAGTTCTTTGAGTTCATTATTCGCGGATCGTCTGTTATTTCTCACGCCTATTTTTGCTTCTTCAGCTTCTGATTTCACCTGTTTGCTCAGTTCTTTTCTTCTATCTTCGGTGAGCTGTGGAACGTTAATGATTACATTATCACCATTATTTGTAGGGTTGAATCCTAAGTTAGCATCCATTATCCCCTTTTCAATACCACCTATCATTGATTTTTCAAAAGGCTGGATAATAAGTGTTCTTCCATCTGGTGCACTCACGTTCGCTACCTGGTTCAGCGGTGTCATCATGCCGTAATATTCTACTTTTACGGGTTCTAACATGGAAGGGTTTGCTTTTCCGGCACGGATGTTCCTTAATTGTTTCTCTAAATGGGTCAATGCTTTTTTCATATCTTCCTCCGTAGATTCCAGGATAATATCAACTTCTTCGCTCATGTCTTTTTATTTATAGATTTACTTTTGTTCCTATTTGTTCTCCTAAGACGACCTTTTGGAGGTTATCTTTTTTGTTCATATCAAAAACGATGATCGGCAGTTCATTCTCATGGCTTAAAGTGAATGCGGTCGTATCCATCACCTTAAGTCCTTTTTGTAATACATCATCAAAAGAAATGAAATCAAATTTTGTGGCTTCCTGGTTCCTTTCCGGATCATCGGTATAGATACCATCTACTCTTGTTCCTTTTAAAATAACATCGGCCTGGATCTCTATGGCTCGAAGTACCGCAGCAGAATCCGTTGTGAAATAAGGATTACCGGTTCCACCACCAAAGATGACAACACGACCTTTTTCAAGATGTCTTAATGCCTTTCTTCTGATAAAAGGTTCAGCTACTTCATCTATGTCAATGGCTGTTTGGACCCTGGTTTGTATTCCTTCGTTCTCACAGGCACTTTGTAATGCCAGTGAATTGATGACCGTGGCTAACATACCCATATGATCACCCTGAACGCGGTCCATACCTTTACTTGCTCCGGCAATACCACGGAATATATTTCCTCCACCTATCACTATGGCTACTTCTACTCCCTGATCGACCACTCTTTTTATCTCCTGAGCATAATCGCTCAACCTTTCTGGGTCGATACCGTACTTTCTATTACCCATAAGGGCCTCGCCAGATAGTTTTAAGAGAATACGCTTATAATGCATGGATGTATTTTTGTCGTTTTACAAATATAGCCATATTATCGATTTAAAGAATAGACATAAAAAAACCATCCTGATACTTATTCAGGATGGTATTCGTGTATCGTTTAATCATAGGGTCTATACCAGAGAAACACGTTCAAATCCTGTAATGCTCAATTCTTTATCATAAGTCTTGATAAAATCGCTTAAACTTTTCTTGTTATCTTTGATATAGGCCATGTTCACAAGTGTGTTGTCCTTGAAATACCTTTTCAATTTTCCTTGTGCGATCTTGTCTAGCATTTCTTCAGGCTTACCTTCTTCCCTTAACGTATCTTTGGCGATCTCTATTTCCTTTTCTACAACATCCTGAGGTATCTGGTCCTCGTTCAATGCTAAAGGATTCATCGCAGCGGCCTGCATCGCAACTTCTTTCGCGGCTTCCTCTGCATCATCAACAGCTTTAGAAAGTCCAGCGACAACAGCGATCTTGTTATTAGCGTGTATGTAATAACCTACGTATTCTGCTTCCAGGACCCTAAAATCACCAATTTCTATTTTTTCACCTATAACGCCTGTCTGTTCGGTGAGTTTTTCTTCAACGCTAATCGTATCGAAATTACTTTTTAGGAGCTCTTCCCTGGAATTCACCTTAAGTGCAAGGTCTGCTAATTGTGTAGATAGCTTTATGAAATCTTCGTTCTTAGCAACAAAATCTGTTTCACAATTCAAAGAAAGTACGATTCCTTTTTTTCGGTCGTCGCTTGCTCTTGCAATGGTGACACCTTCTGATGACTCTCTATCAGCACGTTTAGCGGCTACTTTTTGGCCTTTTTTCCTTAATACTTCAATGGCCTGATCAAAATTTCCATCGGTTTCTGAGAGAGCTTTCTTGCAATCCATCATTCCAGCACCGGTTTGATTTCTTAGTTTTTTAACATCAGCTGCAGCTATTTTTCCCATTTTTATGAATGTGGTTTTAAGTTATTTTTCGTTTTGGTCTTTTTCTGTTCCGGATGAAGCTTCTGGCGCTTTAGTCTCTTTTTGCTTAGCTTCTGCTTTTTCCTTTTCCTGCTTGGCTTTTTTCTCCTGCTGCTCCGCTTTTCGCTTTTCTTCTTCGGCCTTTTTCTGGGCTTTCATTTCCTCGCGTTCCGTTAAACCCTCTTTTACAGCACTGGTTACATGTTTTAACATGACCTCGATCGATTTCGAAGCATCATCGTTTGCAGGAATGGGAAAGTCAACTTCTTTAGGGTTCGAGTTGGTGTCGTTCAGGGCAAATATTGGAATGTTAAGCTTGTTGGCCTCGCTCACCGCAATATGTTCTTTTAAGGTGTCAACTACGAACAATGCGCCGGGCAGACGGTTCATATCAGCTATTGAGCCCAGGTTCTTTTCCAGTTTGTCACGCATACGATTGATCTGTAATTTCTCTTTCTTGGAAAGAGAGTCAAATCTACCATCTTGTTTCATTTTATCCACGGATTTCATCTTCTTGATGGACCTTCTCATCGTTACGAAATTAGTCAACATTCCTCCTGGCCATCTTTCCGTGATGTATGGCATATTAGCTTCTGATGCGTGATTGGCAACGATTTCTTTCGCTTGTTTTTTTGTTGCGACGAACATGATCTTTCTTCCACTGGCGGCGATCTTCTTTAAGGCTTCCTGGGTTTCCTGCAGTTTAGCAATGGTTTTATAGAGGTTGATGATGTGAATACCATTGCGCTCCATATAAATGTAAGGCGCCATATTTGGATTCCACCTTCTGGTCAAGTGCCCAAAATGGACACCGGCATCTAATAGTTCCTTGATCTCTGGTTTTTGTTCTTGCATGGTTTTTTCGTTTACGTTCTTTAGTCGCAACCGTAAAGTGGCAAATGACTTGGCCTCTACGATTTAGATACTAAACTACTGGTTTGAAATTATATGAATAAATGATTAACGTTTTGAGAATTGGAATTGCTTTCTTGCCTTTTTCCTTCCATATTTCTTTCTTTCTACTTGTCTTGGGTCGCGCATTAATAAACCTTCAGGCTTAAGGGATGCACGGTTTTCAGGATCTATTTCACATAGAGCTCTGGCCAGCGCTAATCTGATCGCTTCGACCTGACCGCTTTTTCCTCCACCCAGTACGTTTACCAGTACATCGTACTTGTTCTCCGTATTAGTAAGTAGGAAAGTTTGCTGGATCTTATATTTTTGTTGTTCTGTGGTAAAGTACTCGTCGTGTTTTTTGTTGTTGACCTTAATATTGCCTTTACCTTCACTAAGATATATCCTAGCTACTGACTTTTTTCTTCTACCTATCTTATGAATTGTTTCCATTTAAACTAGATCCTTGATGTTAATTGATTTTGGTTTCACGCTTTGGAGATTATGTTCTTCCTCTGCAAATATTCTAAGATTGTTGAACAGGGAACTCCCTAATTTGTTCTTGGGCAACATACCTTTCACGGCGTTCTCAACTACCTTGGTAGAGTTCTTCTGATGTAGGTCATTGGCATGGATACTTCTTTGTCCACCAGGATAACCCGTATAGCGAATATATTCTTTCTGATTCCACTTTTTTCCTGTAAGTTTAATGTGTTTTGCGTTCAAGATGATCACATTCTTACCACAATCCACATGAGGAGTGAAGTTAGGCTCATATTTACCTCTTAGTAGTTTGGCCACTACGGAGGCAACGCGACCTAACGATTCTTCTTTTGCGTCTACTACGACCCATTCTTTCTCGACCGTAGCCTTGTTTGCCATTGTTGTTTTATAACTTAAAGTATCCAAATCCTTGTTTTTAAAAGGTTTTACACCTGTATTTTTCAGATTTGCAAATGTAGAATATTATTTTTATTTAACAAGTTTATGGACTAGTTAATTGTATACGTTTTTTTGAATAAACACAATTTTAAGTGTTTACTGATATTGGTGCAACTAAGCTGGTTCAATCTTTTTTGTTCACTTTACAAGTTTGGGTCAAATTCAAGTCTATAAAAAAAGGTCCCAACTTAAAATGAAATTTTTATACTTGTTCATTAAATCAATGAATTTTCGATAATCTGTAGCATATATGAACATAACTTACAAACTGTTTTTATGCTTCCTTATTTTTACTAACTCATCAAAATTTTTAGTCTTTCTTACGTATAAATATTGTTGATCGTTATCAAATTCTATAAAGTTGAAATGTTCTAGGAATCTTTTAAAAGTTCTTGTTATATAGGCTCTTGTTGGATCATCTCCAAATTTCCCTGACGGTTTTTTTGTTTTGAACTTAAAAGCTTTCAGATATT